>CAHJXE010000026.1 GCA_903644085.1 Hyphomicrobiales bacterium | reverse complement strand
GATTGCGCCAACGGGGCGGCCTACAAGGTCGCGCCCGAGACGTTGTGGGAACTCGGCGCCGAAGTCATCCCGATCGGAGTGGAGCCGGATGGGTTCAACATCAATCGCGATGTCGGGTCGACGGCTCCGGAGGCTCTGATCCGCAAAGTGCGCGAGTTGCGCGCCGATATCGGGATCGCGCTCGATGGCGACGCGGATCGGGTGCTGATCGTCGACGAGAAGGGGCAGGTCGTCGATGGCGATCAGCTCATGGCCGTCATCGCTCGGTCGTGGCAGGAGGACGGGCGGCTCTCTCAGCCCGGAGTGGTCGCGACCATCATGTCCAATCTCGGGCTCGAGCGCTACCTCGATGGCCTCGGCCTGAGCCTTGTGCGGACCGCGGTCGGCGATCGCTACGTGCTCGAGCATATGCGCGAGCACGGCTACAATCTCGGCGGCGAACAGTCCGGGCATATCATCCTGTCGGATTATATGACGACCGGCGACGGGCTGATCGCCGCGTTGCAACTCCTCTCCGTCGTGAAGCGGGCCGACAAGCCGGTCAGCGAAGTCTGCCATTGTTTCGAGCCTTTGCCGCAGATCCTCAAGAACGTTCGCTACGGCGTAGGGCAGCCGCTGAGCCAGGATTCGGTCGTGACCGCGATCGAGTCTGCGCGACAGCGGCTCGGCAATGCCGGGCGCCTCGTGATCCGCCCCTCGGGCACCGAGCCGGTGATCCGCGTGATGGCCGAAGGCGACGACCGTGCGCTCGTCACGACGGTCGTGAACGACGTCGTCGAGGCGCTCTCTCGTGTCGCCGCTTGAGACGTCGGGTCGGGCAGGCCTCCACACGTAAGCTCAAGGCGCTGCCAGCCGGCCGGATCGCGGTTAAAGGGTAAGGTTAAGTCGCATTTAACCCCTCTCTGCCAACTTTCCTCTCGTTCAACCAAGACGCGGATCCGCGATTCGGCCGCTCACGAACGAGGAAAAGTAGATGCGCAGCTTGAAGTCCTACGCTGTCGCGGTGGGGATGCTTGCGGTCTCGGCGGCGTCGACTGCCTGGGCCGCCGATCTCCTTCCCCCGCCCCCTCTGCCGGAGCCCATCGGGGAGTTCGGCGGCAACTGGTACCTGCGCGGTGACGTCGGCGTCGGCATCCTCCAGTTCGACAAGACGGTGGCGCGTGACGCGAGCTACCCGTCGGTGCCCTACAACTACGTCAAGCGACAGGACACGATCTCCGATCAGGTCTTGATCGGAGCTGGTGTCGGTTACCAGTTCAACTCCTGGCTCCGCGTCGACGCGACCGGGGAGTACCGGACCAAGTCGGATTGGCGCTTCATCGCGCAGGACACGACTTTCGGTTCTCCGAACGCCTTCGACCTGACCTCCGGCAAGTTCTCGACCGTCGTCGGCCTCGCGAACGTCTACTTCGATCTCGGCACCTGGTACGGCGTGACGCCGTTCATCGGCGGCGGTGTCGGCGTGGCGAACCACATGTTCGAGACCGTCACGGACGAGGGCCTCGGTGGCAACATCGGCGGCTTCGGCACGGGTCGCAGCCACGACAAGACGAACCTTGCCTGGGCGGTCCATGCGGGTCTCGGCTACGACGTCGCGCCGAACCTGAAGCTCGAACTCGCCTATCGCTACCTCAATATGGGCGACGCTCAGGTCGGTACGATTACCTGCATTCCCGGCTGCGATCTGCGGACGAACTACAAGCTGAAGGAGATCGACTCGCACGACATCAAGATCGGCATGCGCTGGGCGCTGGGAGGTCCGGTTGTGACCTACGAACCCCCGCCGCCGCTGATCCGCAAATACTGACTCGACCTCCATACGATCCATGGCGCGGGATGATCCCGCGCCATTTTTGTTTGAATGGCCGCGTTGCGGCACCCGGCCTTTTGCGTCTATAAGCGCGTGTTGCGACGGAGCACCCTTGCGGGCTCCGGCGCGCGATGCCGTCCGGCGGGTGCCGGTTTGGATCGGACATAAGGGCCGCCCACCGGGCGGCCTTACGATTTTGGAGATAAGCCGTGAGCGCCGCAAGAGAACTCAAGGCCGAGGCGCGCGACCGGGTCGGCAAGGGGGCCGCTCGTGCCGTGCGTCGCGCAGGCCGCGTGCCGGCCGTGATCTATGGTGGGGACGAGACGCCGAAGGCGATCTCGCTCGACGCGAACGAGACGCGCCATCTCATCCTTGCCGGCCATTTCCGGACGACGGTGTTCAACGTCGATGTAGCGGGCAGCATGTCCCGGGTGATCCCGCGCGATTATCAGCTCGACCCCGTGAAGGACACGCCGCTTCACGTCGATTTCCTGCGTTTGAAGGCGGGCGCGACCATCGACGTCGACGTGCCGGTCCATTTCGAGGGACAGGACACCTCACCCGGTCTGAAGCGGGGCGGTACGCTGAACATCGCGCTGCACGCGATCGGGCTCGTGGTTCAGGCCGACTCTATCCCGGATTCGCTGGTGGCCCAGCTGTCCGGCCTTGAGATCGGCGATACCGTGCACGCATCGGATCTCGTGCTGCCGGCCGGCGCGAAGCTCGCCTCGGTGGACGATGCCGAGCTCGTGATCGCCACCATCGTGGCGCCGTCCGCCCTCGGCCGGGATGTCGAGGAAGAGACGGCCGCCATCGCGGAAGCCGCGAGTGCGGATGCGGCCGCCGTGAAGGTCGAACCGGCCGAGGGCGAGTAAGCTCGGGCCTGCCCGGACGGGTCCCGTTCGGGCAGCTCGTCTGGACGCGGGACACGCGGCATGCGGCTCTTCGTCGGGCTCGGTAATCCGGGCGGGGCCTACTCGGGTAATCGTCACAACATCGGGTTCATGGCGCTCGACGCGATCGCCCGGGTCCATGTTGCCCACCCGTGGCGACGGCGCTTCCAGGGCCAGGGCTCCGAGGCGGTGATCGCGGGGGAGAAGGTTGTCCTTCTCAAACCCGACACCTTCATGAACGACTCGGGGCGTGCCGTCGGAGAGGCGCTCCGCTTCTTCAAGCTCGATCTCAGCGACGTCACCGTCTTCCACGACGAACTCGACCTTGCGCCCGGCAAGCTGCGGGTCAAGCGCGGCGGCGGCAATGCCGGCCATAACGGGCTCCGTTCGATCACGGCGCTCTGTGGCAACGAGTACCGGCGCGTCCGGATGGGGATCGGGCATCCGGGCCACAAGGACCTCGTCCACGGCTACGTGCTGCGCGACTTCGCGAAGGCCGAGCAGCCCTGGGTGGATGATCTCTGTCGGGCGGTCGCGGATGACGCGGCGCTCATCGCGGGCGGGGACGATACGGGTTTTCAGAACCGCGTCCACCTCGCCATGGAGGCCCGTGGCTGGGGCGACGTGAAACGCGTCGGCTGAGCCGGGCGGGCGGCGATTGACACGGGTCCGCGTGCGCCATCAATCCATTCAGAGGTCCGCCGCGAACCGGCCAGCCCTCGTATCGAGGTCTCCATCATGGGTTTCAAATGCGGCATCGTCGGGCTGCCGAATGTCGGCAAGTCGACGCTCTTCAACGCGCTGACCCAGACCGCCGCCGCGCAGGCGGCGAACTATCCGTTCTGCACCATCGAGCCGAATGTCGGCGACGTGGCGGTGCCGGACCCGCGACTCGAGGCGCTCGCGGCGATCGCCAAGTCCAAGGAGATCATCCCGACGCGGCTGACCTTCGTGGACATCGCGGGGCTCGTGCGCGGCGCCTCCAAGGGGGAGGGGCTCGGCAACCAATTCCTCGCCAACATCCGCGAATGTGACGCGGTCGCCCACGTGGTGCGCTGCTTCGAGGATTCGGACGTGACCCATGTCGAGGGCGCGATCGATCCGCTGGCCGACATCGACACGATCGAGACCGAACTCATGCTGGCGGATCTCGACAGCCTGGAGCGGCGGGTCGTGGCGCTGGAGAAGAAGGCGCGGGGCGGGGACAAGGAATCGAAGGAGTCGCTCGACCTCGTCCAGCGCTCGCTCGTCCTCTTGCGCGAGGGGAAGCCCGCGCGCCTCGTCGCCCGCAAGGCCGAGGAGGAGAAGCTCTTCGTGTCGCTGGGGCTGCTCAGCTCCAAGCCCGTCCTCTACGTGTGCAACGTGGACGAAGGCGCGGCGCAGGACGGCAACGCTTTCTCGGCGCGCGTCTTCGGCCGTGCGGTGGAGGAGGACGCGAAGGCGGTCGTGGTCTCGGCCAAGATCGAAAGCGAGATCGCCGTCATGCCGCAGGCCGAGCAGGCGGATTACCTGGAGGCGGTCGGGCTCGACGAGCCGGGCCTGAACCGCGTCATCCGGGCCGGCTACGAGTTGCTGGGGCTTCTGACCTACTTTACGATCGGCCCGAAGGAGGCCCGCGCCTGGACGATCGTCGACGGGACGCGTGCGCCGCAGGCGGCCGGCGTCATCCACACAGATTTCGAGAAGGGCTTCATCCGGGCGGAGACCATCGCCTACCCGGACTACGTCGGTCTCAAGGGAGAGGCCGGCGCGCGCGACCACGGCAAGCTGCGCCTCGAAGGCAAGGATTACGTCGTGGCAGACGGTGACGTGCTGCATTTCCGTTTCGCGAATTGAGGAACGCCCGATGTCGCAGATCGCGTTCGAGGATCTCGTGCCGGGTACAGTCATGACGTTCGGCGGCACGTCGGTGAGTGCGGACGCGATCGTGGCGTTCGCGCGTGCCTATGACCCGCAGCCGTTCCACCTCGACGAGGATCTGGCGCGGAACACCTTCGTCGGACGCCTGATCGCGTCCGGCTGGCACACGGCCGCGATCCAGATGCGGATGCTCGCGGACGGATGGCTCGTGGGCTCGACCGCCATGGGAAGCCCCGGGATCGAGGAGTTGCGCTGGCTGAAGCCGGTGCTGCCCGGCGACATGCTCAGCGTTCGTCAGACGGTGCTGGGGCGCCGCGCCTCGCAGAGCCGCCCCGAGATGGGTATCGTACGGGTGCAGCTGGAGACCCTGAACGAGGCCGGCGAAGTCGTCATGCTGCAGACGAACCCGCTCCTGATGGGCCGTCGCGATCCCGGCGCGCCGATCCCCGATCCGCGTACGGCCGATCCGCCTGCAGGCCAGCCTGACGTCGCGCCGGGTGAAACGATCGAGTTCGGCGAGCACACCTTCGCGGCCGACGAGATCGTGACTTTCGCGCGCGCCTTCGACCCACAACCCTTTCACCTGGACGAAGCTGCGGCCGCCCGCAGCCATTTCGGGCGGCTCGCCGCGTCGGGGTGGCACACGGCCGCGACCTGGATGCGTCTCTACGTGGCGAGCCGGCGCGAGGCCGAGCGGCGCGCCGAAGAGTCGGGCAAGGTGCGCCCGCTCTACGGGCCGTCGCCCGGGTTCAAGAACATGCGTTGGCTGAAACCCGTCCACGTGGCCGACACGATCCGGTTCGCGACCGTCCCGGTCGCACGCCGCGCCTCGGCGTCACGGCCCGGCTGGGACCTCGCATTCAGCCGTAACACGGGCGTTAACCAGAACGGCGATACCGTCTTCAGCTTCGAGGGTAGCGGGTTCGTCTCGTCCGCCACCTGATCGGACGGAGAGGCCGCTCAGCAAAGTCGACCTCGGCGGCCTTCGATCGCCGTGGTGCCTATCAGGCCTGTCGCTCGGGATAGAGTTCCGCCAAGCCCTCGCGGCTCGCCGTCGCGATGCCGCGCTCGGTGATGATGCCAGTGACGAGCCGTGCCGGCGTCACGTCGAAGGCTGGGTTGACGGCGGCGCTGCCCGGTGCCGCGACCTGCACAGTCACGATCTCGCCCGACGCGGCCTGCCCGGTCATATGGGTCACCTCCTCGGCCGGGCGCTCCTCGATCGGGATGTCGCGCACGCCGTCGCCGAGCGCCCAGTCGATCGTCGATTCGGGGAGCGCGGCGTAGAACGGAACGCCGTTGTCGCGCGCCGCCAGCGCCTTCAGGTACGTGCCTATTTTGTTCGCGACGTCACCCTCGGCCGTCGTCCGGTCGGAGCCCACGATGCAGAGGTCCACTTCGCCGTGCTGCATCATGTGCCCGCCGGCATTGTCCGCGAGGATCGTGTGCGGAACGCCGTGCTGCCCGAGCTCGAAGGCGGTGAGCGCGGAGCCCTGGTTGCGCGGGCGCGTCTCGTCGACCCAGACGTGGAGCGGGATGCCGGCCTCGTGCGCCGCGTAGACCGGCGCTAGGGCGGTGCCCCAGTCGACCGCCGCGAGCCAGCCCGCGTTGCAATGTGTGAGGACGTTCACGGGCTTGCCCGTCCGCTCGTAGGCCTCACGGATCAGCGCCGCCCCGTGCCGGCCGATCGCCCGGCAGGTCTCGACGTCCTCCTCCGCCACCAGGGCCGCGAGCCTGTAGGCCTCGGCCGCCCGGTCGTTCACCGGCATGGAGGCCAGCGCCGCCGCCATGCGGTCAAGCGCCCAGCGCAGGTTGACGGCGGTCGGCCGCGTCGCCGCGAGGACCTCCACCGCGTGGGCGAGCGCGGCATCGTCCGCCGCAGCCCGGAGCGCGAGGCACATCCCGTAGGCGCCCGTGACGCCGATCAGCGGCGCGCCGCGTACCACCATCGTGCGGATCGCCACGGCCGCATCGTCCAGCGTCTCCAGACGGCGCACCACGACGGCGTGGGGCAGCCGCGTCTGGTCGATCACCTCGACCGCCCAGCCGTCGTCGGCGAGCCAGATGGTACGCCGGTGCGTGCCGTCGATCTTCATCGCGCGCGCAAGGCCGAGGGAGCCTGCGCCCAGCGCTTGAGGCGCGCGAGCGGGGACGCTCGGCCCACCGGGCGCTGGACGACGGCGTCCGCCATCGCCTCCTCACACTCCGCCGCGTCCACCGCGCGGGAGAGCGCCGCCACGGCATCGGGCGATGCGGCAGCACGGGAGCTCGCACCCGCTGCCGCCGGCAACGCGCGGCCGCAGGCGGAGAGCAGGGCCCCCATGACGGCCCGGATGCCGGCCTCGCTGACGTTGCGGCGATCGGCCGCGAAGAAGCCCGACGGGGCCTGAGGGCCGGTCACGATCTCGTAGGCCGGAAAATATGCGACCTCGCGCAAGTTGGACGCGACCTCGCCCGCAGCGACGCGCAGGACGGACTTGCTGTAAGTCGTGGCCGCGAGGACGTGAGCTTCGGTCGCGGTCGCGACGAGCGGCACCGGCGAGACGGTCAAGACGACGCGCAGAGCCGGGTTCAGCGCTCGCATGGCGGCGATCGCGTCGCGCAAGTCGGCCGCGACCTCGGCGGCGGTGAAGTTGCGGAAGACATGCCGCTCCGGGTCGAACGTCCCGGCGACCGTCCCGGGACAGGCCGGGAACACCGCCCCATCGTCCTCGCAGACCCAGGCCTCAGTCAGCCCGAGCGTGAAGACGAAGACGGTCGCGTCCTCGATCATGCGGCGGACATGGCCGAGATGCTGCGCCGTGAGCAGGGCGAACTCGCGCTCGGTCTTTGCCAAGTAGCGCAGCCCCGGCCGGAACGGATCGACGATGCCGTCCGGCGTCGCCCAGCGATCCTCGCGGGGCGTGAAGTCGCCCGTGCTTCGCTGGACGAGCTGGAGCAGCTGGCGCGCGGTGTAGATGTTGCCGTAGGCGGCCGAGAACTTCTCGTAGCCGAAGGGCTCGGGCGCGATATCGGTGAAGAACGGGTGCGGGGGCTCCGCGCGCAGGTAGGTGAAGCCTGCACCCTCCAGATAGGGCACGACGTTCGCCGCGAAGCAGCTGCCAGCCGACGCGACGCGGTCCTCCGGCCGAATCAGCGGCGTGTCTCCGGCGAACACGTCGTCGGCCGACCAGCCGCGCGCGACGGCGCGCGACCAGAAGGCTGTGCGCGGTGCCACCACGTAGGGATGGGAGGTCATCATTCGCCGATCATGCCATCAGTTCGAGCTCGCGACGGATATGGCCGAGCATGATCTCTCCGTAAGCATCGTTCGCGTGACTGAGATCGTTCGCCCAGTAAGCGCGCGCCAGCCCGCCTTGCGTAGAATAGACCACGTCGGGCACGTGCACGAACCTGCAGCCCGCTTCCTCGGCGATCCCGCGCAGGCAATCCTGCAGCAACCGCCAGAGCTTGAAGCGGAGGGGGTAGGAGCTGATCTCGACGTCCCGCAGATCGAGTCCCGTGGCGGCGGCCCGTGCCGCGAGGTCGGGCTCGGTCGCGAGGATCTCGCGGAGGTAATCCTGGTCGGCCTTGGGCGGTGGCGTTCCCACGACCGCGACCCGCGCCCCCGGCCGGTCGCGCATCTTGCCCAGGGTGAAGCCGAGCATCGACAGCGTGAGCGCGTATTTCGCCCTGATCATCGCCTCCGGTACGAGCTCGGCATAAGCGTCGATCTCCTCGTCGGCCCCGGCGCTCGCGACGAAATCGAAACGTCGCACCGGCTGGAACAGGAAATACGCGTTGTGCTCGTTGCCACCGAACAGGACGGCGCTCGTCACGTTCGCGGCCTCGTGGATGAGGTGCGCGAAATAGGATGTGTCGCGGGGCCACGGCCCTGCCAGATGAACGATATCCGGATCGCCCGGGACGGCGTGAACCTCAGGCACGGGCGCTAGGCCCGGACCGACGAGCGCGACCGTGTGCGAATGTCCGGCGATGAGCAGGCGCCGCGACGCCATGACGATCAGTGGCCTTCGAAGCTCATCAGGCTACGGACCTCGATGCCGGCTTCGCGCAGCTTATCCGCCCCGCCGAGCTCCGGCAGATCGATCACGAAACAGGCCGCGACCACCTCGGCGCCGAGCTGGCGCAGCAACTGCACGGCCGCGAGCGCCGTGCCGCCCGTCGCCACGAGGTCGTCGATGAGGATGACGCGCTCGCCACGCACCAGCGCGTCGGCGTGGATCTCGATCTCGTCCGCCCCGTACTCCAGGAGGTACGACACCCGCACCGTCTCGTGAGGCAGTTTGCCCTTCTTGCGGATCGGCACGAAACCGGTCGAGAGTTGGTGCGCCACTGCGCCGCCGAGGATGAAACCGCGCGCCTCGATGCCCGCGACCTTGTCGACCTTCGCGCCCGCATACGGGTGGACGAGTTCGTCGACCGCGCGCCGGAACGCGCCCGCATCGCCCAGCAATGTCGTGATGTCCCGGAACATGATCCCGGCTTTCGGATAATCCGGGATGGTCCGGATGGCGTCGCGGAGGTCGCGCGTCGTGCTCATCGTGGTCGTGTTCCTACGCGGCCGCGCCGAGCACGCGCCCGGCCACCGCGTCGAGCTTGGCGAGGAGCGCCGGGTCACGCGCCGCGGGCGAGGTCATGATGGCATGGTCGAGCGCACGGTCCGACTTCACGGGGCAGGGCTCGTGCTCCGCCGGAAAATCGCGCGCGAGACGTGCGAGGAGACGCGCCGCGTTGCCGGCATTCGCCTGAGCCACGACCATCACGTCCGAAACCTCCACCGCGTGATGGTCCGGGTGCCAGCAATCGAAATCCGTCACCATCGCGACCGTCGCGTAGGTGATCTCCGCCTCGCGGGCGAGCTTCGCCTCGGGCATGTTCGTCATGCCGATCACGTCGTAGCCGGCTGCCTTGTAGGCGAGCGACTCGGACAACGAGGAGAATTGTGGGCCTTCCATGCACACGTAGGTGCCACCGCGAACAATCGCGATGCCCTCGGCGGCCGCAGCCTCCGCGATGCGCTGCTGGAGGCGTGGCCCGACGGGGTGCGCCATCGACACGTGCGCGACGCAACCCGCGCCGAAGAACGACGTCTCGCGCCGGAACGTACGATCGACGAATTGGTCCGCCAGGACGAAACAGCCTGGGGCCAGATCCTCACGGAAGGAGCCGCAAGCCGAGACTGACACGATGTCCGTCACACCCGCACGCTTCATCACGTCGATATTCGCGCGATAGTTGATGTCGGACGGCGAGAAACGATGTCCGCGGCCATGTCGCGGTAGGAACACGATCTCGGTCTTCCCGATGCGCCCGATCCGGAGCGCGTCGGACGGCTCGCCCCAGGGCGAAACGACCACCTCTTCGCGGATGTCTTCGAGACCGGGCAGGTCATAGACGCCGGACCCGCCGATCACGCCGAGTATCGCTCTAGTCATCCTGTCCTCGGGACGGCGATAAGCCGAGCCATACCCGGCCGATACGAGGGATCAGCCAGTCGGGCCGAGCGGGGCGGTGCCGGGCAGGCCCTCGGCTTCGCCGCCGAGCGGCGCCCAGACCTTCTTCTTCACGTAGTACATCAAGTACGCGAAAACCCCGAGAAAGATCATCACCATGAAGCCCATGCGCTTGCGCTGATCGAGCGCAGGCTCGGCCGACCACATGAGGAACGCCGCGATGTCGCGCGAGTACTGATCGACGGTCTCGGGCACGACGGGCTTGCCATCCGCCCCCTTCGGGTAGTCGACTTGCCCATCCGAGAGGGGCTTGGGCATCGCGATCACGTGGCCGGGGAAGTACTTGTTATAGTACCCGCCCTGCGGGACCTTGAAGTCCGAGGGCGCCGTCTCGTAGCCGTTCAGGAGCGAGTGGATATAGTCGACGCCGTGTTCCTGGTACTGGAGGAACGGGATGACGTCGACGATGAACCACGGGAAGCCGCGCTCGTAACCGCGCGCCTTCGCCATGATGGTCAACTGCGGCGGCGCCTTGCCACCGTTCGCGGCCGCCGCCTGGTTCTCGTTCGCAAAGGTCCACGGGATGTAGTCGGCGGCCCGGCCGGGGCGCTCGAACATATCGCCGGAATCGTTCGGGCCATCCTGAATCTTGTACTCGGCCGCCAGCGCCGTGACCTGTGCGTTCGAGAATTGGGGACCGCCGTTCTGCGTCAGCGTCCGGAACGGGATCCGCATCTGGTGGCAGGCGCTGCACACCTCGCGATAGACCTTGAAACCGCGCTGCAACTGCGCGGTGTCGAACGTGCCGAACACGCCCGCGAAGCTCCATGTCTCGCGAGACGGCATCGGCGCCTCGTGCTCCTGGGCGGCGCTCGGCGATGCCCAGGAGAGCGCGGCGGCCGCGATCGCCGCGGCAGCCAGGATAGCGGGTCTTCTCATCATCACGACATCACGCCCCGACACCCGCTCAGCCCTTCGTCGACGGCTCGGCCGTCGCGCCGATCGGAATACCCGACCCACCTTTCCGGCCGAGTACAGTCTCGATGATCGAGGAGGGCAGAGGCTTCGGCGTCTCGAAGAGGCCGATCACGGGCAGGATCACCAGGAAGTGGATAAAGTACCACGCCGTGCAGACGCGGGACGCGATCACGTACCCGCCTTCCGGCGGCTTCGCGCCGAGCCAGCCGAGCAGCACGCAAACGATGCAGAACACCCAGAAGAACTGACGGTACATGGGGCGGTAGTTGGACGAGCGGATGCGCGAGGTGTCGAGCCACGGCACGAGCGCCAGCATCACGATCGCCCCGACCATCGCGACGACGCCGCCGAGCTTGTCCGGGATCGCGCGCAGGATCGCGTAGAATGGCAGGAAGTACCATTCCGGCACGATGTGGGCAGGGGTGACGGCCGGGTTCGCCGGCACGTAATTGTCAGCGTGACCGAGGTAGTTCGGCACGAAGAACACCCACCAGGCGAAGAACATGACGAACACGATCGTGGCGAACACGTCCTTGATCGTCGCGTAGGGCGTGAAGGGCATCGAATCCTGGGCGGACTTGATCGGCACGCCGGTCGGGTTGTTCTGCCCCACCACGTGCAGCGCCCAGACGTGCAGCACGACCACGCCCGCGATCATGAACGGCAGGAGGTAGTGCAGGGCGAAGAACCGGTTCAGCGTCGGGTTCCCGACCGAGTAGCCGCCCCAGAGCAGAGACACGACGGTGTCGCCGACGAGCGGGATCGCGGAGAACAGGTTCGTGATGACCGTCGCGCCCCAGAAGCTCATCTGGCCCCACGGCAGCACGTAGCCCATGAAGGCGGTCGCCATCATCAGGAGGAAGATAATCACGCCGAGCAGCCACAGGATCTCGCGCGGCGCCTTGTAGGAGCCATAGTACAGACCGCGGAAGATGTGGATGTAGACCGCGATGAAGAACATCGAGGCGCCGTTGGCGTGAAGGTAGCGCAGCAGCCAGCCGTAGTTCACGTCGCGCATGATCGACTCGACCGAGTCGAACGCCATCGTGGCCTGCGGGATGTAGTGCATGGCGAGCCACACGCCGGACACGATCTGCTCGCCGAGCATGAAGATCAGGATCGCCCCGAACGTCCAGAAATAGGTGAGGTTGCGCGGCACCGGGAAGGCGACGAACGACGAGTGGACGAGCCCCGCGATCGGCAAGCGGCTCTCGAACCACTTCGCGAAGGCGCTCTTGGGAACGTAGGTGGTGGCGTGCTGGCTCATGTCGGTGACCTGTATGTCGTCAGGCGTGTGCGGTTATCGCGTTCGGATCGGATTCGTTCGACCTCAGGTCGCTTCGGTCTTGGCGGCGGGGGTCTTCGTTTCCTCGCCGATCCTGATCTTCGCGTCGGACACGAAGGTATAGGGCGGGACGGGCAGGTTCGCCGGCGCCGGGCCGCCGCGGACACGACCGGACGTATCGTAGATCGAGCCGTGGCACGGGCAGAACCAGCCCTCGTAAGGACCCTCGTGGCCAAGCGGCACGCAGCCAAGATGGGTGCAGTTGCCATAGACGATCAGCCAGTTCGCCTTGCCCTGCTTGACGCGGGCCGAGTCGGGCTGCGGATCGGGCAGGGAGGCGAGATTGACCGTCTCGGCGTCCTCGATCTCCTTCTTCGTCCGATTCCTCACGAAGATCAGCTTGCCGCGCCAGAACACCTTGACGATCGCGCCCTCCGCGATCGGCCCAAGGTCGACGTCGACCGGCGCGCCGGCCGCGATCGTCACGGCATCGGGCGCCATCGAGGACACGAACGGCCACACGAGCGACGCGACCCCGACCGCGCCTGCGGCGCCGGTCGCGATCATCATGAAGTCACGGCGCGTCCCCTGCGTCGCATGAGGTGTAACGGTCGTGGTGCTCGTGGCCAAAACAGGGCTCCAAACGTCATCGTCGGGCGGGATCGAACGCTCGATCGGGTCTGGCTATGAACGCCGAACCCCGCTCTATAGGAAACACTTGCACCCTCGTACCGCAATGCGGCAGGGGGTCGCCTGAGGTCGGTCTTTGGCACGGTTCCAAACGGGTTGTCCAGAGAATGGGAGCCGGCCGAGAAGTCCCGTTCCATGGCTTAGACGGGAGCCAACAGGGCAAGCCGTTCGCGCCTGCTCCATCGCGCCATGACAAGCAGCGCGACGACCGCAAGGCCGAGCGCGAGGCCGATCCATAGCCCGGTCCCGCCGAGGCCGGCCGGGATGGCCAGCCCCCACCCGAGCGGCATTCCGACGCCCCAGTAGCCGAGAGCCGCGTAGACCATCGGCCAACGCGTATCCCTGAGGCCGCGCAGCATGCCGGCTCCCACGACCTGCGCGCCGTCGGCCAGTTGGAACAAGGCCGCGATGGCGATGAACTGCATGGCAAGGCCCAGGACGGCGGCATTGCCCGGCAGATCGACATCGAGGAACGCGCCGACGATCGGACCGGGCAGGCCGACGAGCAGCGAGGCGGTCGCGAGTTCGAAGATCATCGCGACCGCGAAGGCGGACCACCCCGCCCTCGCGATGCCGGGTACGTCACCCGCCCCGAAAGCATACCCGACGCGGATCGTCGCCGCCTGCGCGACGCCGAGCGGCACCATGAAGCATAGGCTGGCGACCTGCAGGGCGATCGTGTGCGCCGCGAGTGCGTCGGTGCCAATCCGGCCCATGACGAGGCCGGAGGCGCTGAAGAACGCGACCTCGAAGCCGAGCGATGCCGCGATCGGCAGACCCAACTTCCATATCGACGCGAATCGCTGCCAATCCGGGCGCCAGAACCGCCCGAAGACGCGGTAGTGCCGGAACCGCCGTTCGCTCACGAGGACGACCGAGCCGGCCATGAAGGCCAAAGCGGCTGTGATCGTCGTCGCCCAGCCCGCACCGACGAGACCCAGTGCCGGCATCCCGAGATGGCCGAAGACGAGCATCCAGGCGAGACAGCCATTCGCCGGCAGCGCCGCGAGGCTGATCGCGAGTCCCCAGCCCTGCCGTCCGAGTGCAGCCATCAGGGCGCGTTGAACCACGAGGCCGAGCGTCGGCAGCAGCGACCAGGAGAGCGCCCGCAGATAGAGCCCGGCCTCGGCCGAGAGGGCCGAATCCTGCCCGAGCGCGGTGAGGACCACCTCGCCCTGGCCGAGGAGCATCCAGGCGGGCACGAAGATGCAGCACGCCGCCCAGAGTCCCTGGCGAAACGTGCGGCGGACTTCACGCACGGCATGAGGTCGTCTGCCGAGTTCGAGCGCGAGGAGAGGCGAAACCGCGGCCACGATACCGAGCGCGGTGACGAGCACGGCCATGAAGAGGTTCGTCCCGAGCGCACCGGCCGCGAGCACCTCCGGCCCCGCCCGCCCGAGGATCACGACATCGACCGCGGTCAGCGCCGTGCTCGCAAGGTTCGAGATCACGAGCGGCCCGGCGAGACGGAGCGTCGCCGCGACGTCGGTCCGCCACGCAGCGATGTCGTCGATCAACGATCGCTACTCGGCGGCTTCGGACTGCACCGTCGTGACCGGCCCGCCGATGAACCCGCCGGATTGCCGCTTCCACAGCCGGGCATAGAGGCCGCCGCGTGCGATCAGCTCGGAGTGGCTGCCCTCCTCGACGATACGGCCGCGATCGAGCACGATCAGCCGGTCGAGCTGGGCGATGGTCGAGAGGCGGTGGGCAATCGCGAGTACGGTCTTGCCCGCCATCAGCACGTCGAACGCGTCCTGGATCGCGGCCTCCACCTCGGAATCCAGCGCCGACGTCGCCTCGTCGAGCACGAGGATCGGGGCGTTCTTCAGGATGACGCGCGCGATGGCGATGCGCTGGCGCTGTCCGCCGGACAACTTGACGCCGCGCTCGCCCGCATGGGCATCGAGACCACGCCGTCCCTTGTGGTCCTCGAGTTCGGCGATGAACGCGTCCGCGTGGGCGAGTTGGGCCGCCGCCTCGATCTGCGCTTCCCCGGCGTCGACGCGACCGTACGCGATGTTTTCGCGGATCGAGCGGTGGAGCAGCGACGTGTCCTGGGTCACGACGCCGATCGCGGAGCGCAGCGAATCCTGCGTCACGCCCGCGATGTCCTGCCCGTCGATCAGGATTCGACCGCCCTCGACGTCGTGGAGCCGCAGCAGCAGGGACGAGATCGTCGACTTGCCCGCGCCGCTCGGGCCCACGAGCCCGACGCGCTCGCCGGCTCGGATCGTCAGGTCGAGCCGGTCGATGATGCCGCTGCGCTTGCCATAGTGGAACGCGACCGCGTCGAACCGGACTTCGCCGCGCGGCACCGTGAGCTCCCGCGCGCCCGCCCGGTCGACGAGCCCGTGCGGGCGCGCGATCGTCGACATCGATTCCTGGATGACGCCGACATTCTCGTAGACGCCGCGGATCGTCTGCATGACCCAGCCGGACATCGCGAGGATCCGCATCACGAGCGCCAACCCGGCTGCCGCCTCGCCAGCGCTCATCGCGCCGCGTGACCACAGCATGAGTGACAGGGCGGCCGTCGCGAACAGGAGCAGGCTGTTCATGACGGAGAGCATCGCGGTCACGCCCGTGATGAGGCGCAGCGTGTCGAGGAAGGTCGACATCCACCAGGCGAGCGAATCGTGGACCGCCGAGCGCTCCTCGCGCGAGCGGGCGAAGAGCTTGACGGTCAGGATGTTCGTGTAGCTGTCGACGATGCGCCCGACCGTGACGGAGCGCGCCTCCGCATTCGCGAGGGAGCGCACCTGAGCACGGGGGACGAAATAGCGCAGCAGGAGGACGTAGCCGGCGATCCACACCGCCATCGGAAGGGCGAGCCACAGGCTGATCGAGCCGAAGAGGCCGAGCGCCGCGATCGCGAAGATCCCCACATAGGTCAGGGTGTCAAGGAGCGTGACCGCGATCTCCCGGATCGACGGCCCGGCCTGGGTGATCCGGTTCGCGAGCCGGCCGGCGAAATCGGCCTGGAAGTATGAGAGCGCGTGGCCGAGCGTGTAGAGGTGGGTTCGCCAGCGGATCATCGTGGTCGATTGCGGCACGATGATCTGGTTCGACACGATCTCGTGCAGCGTCTGGAAGATCGGCCGCCCGATAAGGATGAGCGCACCGGCGCCCGCGAGCCGCCAGCTATTCTCTGCCAGCAGCCGGTCGGGTGAGGTATGCGACAGCAGGTCCACGAACCAGCCGATCAGGAGGTAGAGGCTCGTCTCGAGCAGCCCGACCCCGATCGACACGACGAACAGGAACACGAGCCAGAAGCGGATCGGCTTGAGATAATGCCACGAGAAGTTCCCGACGCTGGTCGGGGGCATCTCGGTCTCGTCGAACGGCGCGAAAGGGTCGACAAGGGTTTCCAGGCGGCGCAGCATCGATTGGTCTCGAGGGGGACAGGGGAGGTCAACTCGGCAAGCGCGGCTCCGTTCGGTGCGGCCCGCCGGGTTGTCTCAACCGTGAAGAGCAGACCTCAAACGTCTTGTTCACCGGCCGTCTTGCCATCCCGGCCACGCTTCGCCAATGTGCCGCCCCCGTCGACGAGGCTCGAGAGAACGATCCCGGACGGGGCGGCGCGCCTTCGCGCCATAGTCATGTTTCCAGGGTCTGCGGGCGCATCATGAAAGTCACTGTCGAGCGAGCCGCGCTTCTCAAGGCGCTCGGCCATGTTCACCGCGTCGTCGAGCGGCGGAACACCATCCCGATCCTCTCCAACGTGCTCCTGCGCGCCGACGACGGCGGGTTGCGCCTGAAGGCGACCGACCTCGACATGGAGGTGACGGAGAGCGTCGCGGCCGAGATCGCGCAGGCCGGCGCCACGACCGTTCCGGCGCACGTCATATACGACATCGTGCGCAAGCTGCCGGACGGCGCCCAGGTCTCGCTCGAGACGACGGGTGACACCGGCCAGATGCAGCTCCGCTCGGGCCGTTCGCGCTTCATGCTCCAGGCCCTGTCGGAGGGCGACTTCCCGGACCTCGCGGCCGGCGACATGCCGTTCACCTTCGCGCTCCCGGCCGCCGACCTGAAGCGGCTCATCGAGAAGACGCAGTTCGCGATCTCGACAGAGGAAACGCGCTATTACCTGAACGGCATCTACCTCCACACGATCGAGGTGGATGGCGAGATGAAGCTGCGCGCGGTGGCGACCGACGGGCACCGCCTTGCCCGCATGGAGCTGCCCGCGCCCGCGGGCTCGGCCGGGATGCCGGGCCTGATCGTGCCCCGGAAGGCGGTGGCCGAGATCCAGAAGCTCGTCGACGATGGCGGCGAGGAGATCAAGATCGAGCTCTCGACCGCGAAGATCCGCCTCACCTTCGGGGGCGTCGTGCTGACTTCGAAGCTGATCGATGGAACGTTCCCGGACTACCAGCGCGTCATCCCGACGGGCAACGACAAGTCGCTGACCGTCGAGCGGGCGGAGTTCGCAAAGGCGGTCGATCGCGTCTCGACCATCTCGTCCGAGCGGGGCCGGGCGGTGAAGCTGGCGCTGAGCGACGGGCGCCTGACGCTCTCGGTCAACAACCCGGACTCGGGCAACGCCGTCGAGGAGCTCGACGTCGACTACGATGCGACGCCCCTCGATGTCGGATTCAACGCCCGCTACCTTCTCGATATCACGGGGCAGCTCGACGGTGATACGGCCCTTTTCAAGCTCGCCGACCCGGGCTCCCCAACCGTGATTCAGGATCGCGAAGGTGCGTCCACGCTCTACGTGCTGATGCCGATGCGGGTGTAGCGGGCTAGAGCTTCGCCCTGTCCGCCACGATCCAACGCCTGATCCTCCAGGATTTCCGCAGC
>CAHJXE010000025.1 GCA_903644085.1 Hyphomicrobiales bacterium | reverse complement strand
CGACGCGCGCCGGATGGCGCTTGCGGCCGCGATGGGCTGGGCGGAGCTGCCCGTCCGCCGCCGTCCGCGGGTCGCGATCCTGGCGACGGGCGACGAACTCGTGCTGCCCGGCGAGACCGCTGGCCCCGACCAGATCGTCGCGTCGAACCCCTACGCGCTACGCGCGGTCGCGGAGCGGGCGGGCGCGGAGGTCGTCGATCTCGGGATCGCGCGCGACACGCTGGACGACCTCGCGGCGAAGATCGGCGAGGCGCGAGCCGTCGCGGCCGACCTCCTGGTCACGCTCGGTGGCGCGTCGGTCGGCGAGCACGACCTCGTCCAGTCCGCGCTCGACCGCGACGGGATGGAACTCGGCTTCTGGCGGGTCGCGATCCGGCCCGGCAAGCCGCTGATGCACGGCCGGCTCGGCCCCATGCTGTTGCTGGGCCTGCCCGGTAACCCGGTCTCCTCCATCGTGTGCGGCATCCTGTTCGTCGTGCCGGCGATCCGGGCGCTGCTGGGCGACCCCGCGGCCGGCGAGGACCCGGTCGAGGCTGGCGTGCTCGGCGGCGACCTCGCGGCGAACGATATGCGCCAGGACTACATGCGCGCCGCGCTCGCGCGCACGCCGGAGGGCGGGCTCGTGGCGACCGCCCAATCGCGCCAGGATTCCTCCATGCTCGCGACCCTCTCGCGATCCGAGGCGCTGATCGTGCGCGCACCGCACGCTCCGGCGGCACGCGCGGGCGAGCCCTGCCGGATCATCCGGCTCGACCGGTTCTGTTGACTCAACCCGCCGCGAGCGCAGCCTTCAGCTTCTCCGCGTGGCGCGCCAGCACCTCGCCCGGCGCCATCTCGCCGGTGTGGGGCTTCAGCGCGATGCCGTTCCAGCGCGGCAGGATGTGGACGTGCATGTGGAACACCACTTGCCCGCCCGCGCTCTCGTTGAATTGCTGGATGGTGATCCCGTCCGCCGCGAAGGCGTTCTTGGCGGCACGCGCGACGCGCTGGGTCGTCGCGAAGGTCGCCGCGATGTCCTCCGGGCTGGCGTCGAGCAGGGTGCGGACGGGCGAGCGTGGGATGACGAGTGCGTGCCCGTCCGAGCGCGGCATGATGTCCATGAACGCGAAGGTGTGCTCGTCCTCGTAGATCGTGTGGGCCGGCATCTCCCCCCGCAGGATCTTCGCGAAGACGTTGGCCGGATCGTACTCTTTCATCGCGTGACGCCTGGGGCCTGACGAGGGTCAGGAAGCATCGGTCGGAAGGGGCTCGGGGTCAATCGAGGGCGGTGCCGGGCCGTCGCCCGTCGGGGATGGGTCCGCGCCCTTCCGGAACGGGCCCGCCTCCGCGTAGGCGTCGTGCGCCGCCTCCACGTAGGCGCGCTCGCGCACGAGATAGTCCGCGATGGCGCGCCGCAGCCCCGGATCCGCGATGTCGTGCGCCGAGTAGGTGGTCACGGGCCGGTAGCCGCGCGCCAGCTTGTGCTCGCCCTGCGCGCCGGCCTCGACGCGCTTCAGGCCGCGCGAGAGCGCGAAGTCGATGGCCTGATAGTAGCAGACCTCGAAATGCAGGAAGGGGTGCTCCTCCGTGCAGCCCCAGTTGCGGCCGTAGAGCGCGGCGTCGCCGATGAAGTTGATCGCGCCCGCGATCGGTCGGCCCTCGCGCATCGCCATCACGAGGAGAATGCGCTCCGCCATCCGCTCGCCGATGAGCGAGAAGAAGCGCCGGTTGAGGTAGGGCCGGCCCCATTTGCGCGCGCCCGTGTCCTCGTAGAAGGCGTGGAAGGCGTCCCAGTGCGCCTCCGTGATCTCGGCTCCCGTGACCCACGCGATCTCGATCCCGGCCGCCAGCGCGTCGCGCCGCTCGCGGCGGATCGACTTGCGCTTGCGCGACGCCAGCGCGCCGAGGAAGCCCTCGAAATCGCCGAAGCCGTCGTCGTGCCAATGGAACTGCTGGTCGGTGCGGACGAGCAGCCCCTGCGCGCGCAACTCGTCGGCTTCGGCCTCGGGCAGGAAAGTCGCGTGAATGGAGGACGCCCCGGTCTGCTCGCGCACGGCCTTGAGGCCCGCCAGCAGCGCCTCGCGCAAGGCGGACGCGTCCGGGCCCGCACCCGCCATCAGCCGCGGGCCGGTCACCGGCGTGAAGGGCACGCTGACCTGGAGCTTCGGGTAATACTGGCCGCCGGCCCGCTCGTAGGCGTTGGCCCAGGCGCCGTCGAACACGTACTCGCCCATCGAGTGCGTCTTGAGATAGGCCGGGGCTGCGGCCGCGAGGGACCCGTCCTGGCTCTTGATCGACACGTAGGCCGGCGACCATCCCGTGCGCCGGCCGACGCAGCCCGAATCCTCGAGCGCCGACAAGAAGGCGTGCGACAGGAAGGGGTTGTGCGTCTCGTCCCCCGCCTGCGAGGCGGCCGCGAGCGCGTCCCACTCCGCGGCCGGGATCGCCGACAGGCTCGTCGCGACGGAGATCTCGATCTCGCCCGCGGTGTTCATGAGCCGGACCGGTTCAAGCCGGGAGGACGCTTTCCGGGAGCGAGCCTTCCGGGAGGAAGCTCTCGAAGACGATCTGGTCAGCAAACGCCGCCACACGTGAGGCCTCCTCGCGGCTCCGGATCGTCCACGCCATCAGCGGCACGCCACCGAGGCGGCGGCCGAGGAACGGCGCGGCGGCCGGAAGGTCCGCGCCTCGCCAGGAGAGGAAGTCCGGCATGGTGTCGTCCCAGTGCAGGAGGTCGGTCATACTCCGGACCCGATCGGCCCCGAGCGTCTCCCGCTCGCGATCACCATAGGTCGATTGCGCGACGATTCCGCGGGGCATGTGGGGCGCGATACGTCGCAGCAGCGTCACGATCGCGGGATCGAACGACTTGACCACGACCCGCTCGTGCCGGCCCTGCATGATCTCGACGAAACGTCGCGCCAGGCGCTCGTCGCCGTCGTGGCGGCTCTTCACCTCAACGACGAGCGGGATCCGGTCAGCGATGCGGTCGAGGAACGCCGTGAGGGTCGGGATACGGTCGGCGCTCCCGCCGATCGCGAGCTGCCCGAGGTCGGCCGCGTCCCGCTCGCGCACCGGGCCCTCGGCGCCCGTCAGCCGCGGCAGATCGTGATCGTGGAAGACCATCGCGTCGCCGTCGGACGAGAGCTGGATGTCGCACTCGATCGCGAAGCCGCCCGCGATCGCGGCTTCCGCCGCCGCCATCGTGTTCTCGAACCGCCCGGCCGCGGGGTCGTGCAGGCCGCGATGCGCGATCGGCCGTTCGGTGAGCCAGGACGGGGCGCTCATGCGACCTCGAACAGCGCCTCGACCTCGACCGCCGCACCCAAGGGCAGGCCTGCGACACCGATCGTCGAGCGGGCATGCTTGCCCTTGTCGCCGAACACCTCGACCATGAGGTCGGACGCGCCGTTCATCACGCCCGCCTGACCGGTAAATCCGGGCGCGCTCGTGATGAAGCCACCGAGCCGCACGCAGCGAGTCGCGCGATCGAGGTCGCCGATCGCGGCCTTGAGCTGGGCGAGCACGTTGATGGCGCAGAGTCGCGCGGCCTCCTTGCCGACCTCAGGCGTCACGCCCTCGCCGACCGTGCCGACATGCGCGGGTGCGAGCTTGCCATCCGGACCGAAGCAGATCTGCCCGGAGATCGTCACGAGGTCGCCGGAGCGGACGAACGGGACGTAGTTCGCGACCGGCGCCGCGGCCTGAGGCAGCGTGATGCCGAGTTCCGTCAATCGTGCGTCGATGCTGCCCATGCGGTCCATACCTCTGTGGCGGCGTTGTCGCCGAACGGGCAGGCCGTCGCAAGGCGTTCGTTGCGGTGCGCGGCATCGGGCCGTAAGCTCGCCGGAACGTCTGGAGACACGATGCGCCCCACGATCAGCCTCTCAGCCGCGCTGGCCCTGCTCGCGTGCGCCTCAGCCCGGGCCGACGAACCGGCCGTGAGGCTGGCACCTCACCGCGTCGTCTACGACCTGTCGCTCGCGTCGAGCCGCGGGTCGCGCACGATCGAGTCGGCCCGGGGCCGCATCGCGTTCGAGTTCACCGGCAACGCCTGCGAGGGCTACGCGCTGAACTTCCGGCAGGTCACCGTGCTGCAGAGCGCCGAGACCGGCGCGAGGACGTCGGACCTGCGCACCGTCAACTTCGAGAGCGGCGACGGGCACAGCTTCCGCTTCCGCAACGACACGCGGATGGGCGAAGCCGATGCGGGCCAGGTCGTGGACGGCGACGCGGAGCGCGGTCCCGGCGGGTCGGTCGCGGTCCGGTTGAAGCGGCCGAAGTCGGAGCGCCTCACGCCCGACGGCGCGGCCGTGTTCCCGAACGCGCAGATGCGCGACGTGATCGCGGCGGCCCGCGAAGGCCGCTCGACCTTCTCGGAGAATGTGTTCGACGGCTCCGACGACGGCCACAAGGTCTACGAGACGCTGGCCGTGATCGGCCGCGAGATCGCGCCCGGCGTCACGGACGGGCTCGAGGCACCTGCCCGTCAAGAGGGGCTCGCGAAGCTGAGGCGCTGGCCTGTCACGATGAGCTATTTCACGCCGGGGAAGACCGATGGCACCCCGATCTACGTGCTCGGCTTCGATCTCTACGAGAACGGCGTCAGCCGCTCGCTGCGCCTCGATTACGGCGACTTCGCCCTCAAGGGCGAGATGACCCAGCTCGAACTGCTGCCGGACAAGGGCTGCGGGCGCTAACCTCGCCCGAGACCGATCCCTTTCTGCACGGCCGCGCGGCCGAACTTGTCCCTGATCGCGTCGATCGCGGTCTCGATCCGCTTCTGCGTCACGACGCCGGGATCCGCGAGATCGCCGCGATCCGCCTCGGCGGCAGGCCGCAAATCGCCCGCCCCGATGCCGATCAGCCGGAACAGGCGCCCGTCGCACTCCGTCCGCAGCATCGCGCGGGCCGGCTCGAAGAGCCGCGACGCGAGCTGTGTCGGCGCCAAGCCCGATCGCGCCCGCGTGGTCAGCCGAAAGCGCTGGTCCTTGAGCTTCAGGGTGACGCTCGCGCCGCCGACCTCCTGGCGCTTCAGCCGGTCGGAGACCTTCTCGCAGAGACGCCAGAGCACTGGTTCTAGCTCGTCGTAGCGGCCCATATCGGCCCCGAAGGTGGTCTCCGCCGAGACGCTCTTCGCCTCGCGCACGGGGTCGACTGCGCGCTCGTCCTCGCCGCGCGCGAGGCGCAGAAGACGCTCCGCGTCCCGGCCCAGGACCGCACGCAGGCCCGCCTCCGACCTGTCGGTGAGGTCGCGCACGCGCCTCAAGCCCGCCTTGGCGAGCTTCTCCTCGGTGCGCTGGCCGATGCCCGGGAAGATCGTGATGGGCTTGTCGGCCAGGAAGGCGGGCGCGTCTCTGCGGCCCAGCACCGTGAAGCCGCGCGGCTTGTTCTGGTCGGACGCGATCTTCGCGAGAAACTTGTTGTAGGACAGCCCGACCGAGACGCTGATGCCGACCTCGCGCTCGACCCTCGCGGCGAACCGCGCCAGCGTCTGGGCCGGAGACGCGCCGTGGACGCGCTCGGTCCCGGAGAGATCGAGGAACGCCTCGTCGATCGAGACCGGCTGCACGAGCGGCGTCAATTCGCCCATCATCTGCCGCACCTCGCGCCCCACCTTCGCGTAGCGTTCGAGATCCGGCCGGATCACGACCGCGTCCGGGCAGGCCTCCAGCGCCTTGAACATCGGCATGGCGGAGCGGACTCCCGCGATCCGGGCGATGTAGCAGGCCGTCGATACGACGCCGCGCCGCCCGCCCCCGATGATGACCGCCACGTCGCGCAGCGTCGGGTCGTCGCGCTTCTCGATCGCCGCGAAGAACGCGTCGCAATCGACATGCGCGATCGCGAGATGCGTCAGCTCGGCATGGCGCACGACGCGCGGCGAGCCGCACGCGGCGCAGCGCGGGCCGCCACTCTCCGAGAGCGCCAGGCAGTCCCGGCAGAGGATCGGCGCGCCGGTCATGGCTCCCAGTCGGGCTCGGGCGACAGCCGCGCCTGGGCTGCCGCGATCTCGCGCGGATCGAGCTCCGCCTCGGACGCGACCGCGACCAGCAACCCCTCGTCCCCGACCACGTGATCCATGATCGCGGCGAGAAATCCCGGATTCGCCGCCGCTCCGCGAATCGTGCTCGGATCAAGTCCAGTCAGGGCGAGAAAACGTCCAAGCCGCTCCGAATCTGAGATGAGGCAGTTTAGGACGCGGATCGCTATGATTTCGGGATCTATTAAGCCAATTTTGTCACGCATCCGAACAGAAACCTCCGATTTTCCTTTCATCAATCTGTGACCCTTACCGTTCGCGACGAGATGGGAGCTGACATGAACCGAAGCCCCGGCCCGCGCACCCTGGCAGGATGCGTCGCATGACCAAGACCGTGCTCATCGTCGAGGACAACGAGCTGAATATGAAGCTGTTCGGCGATCTTCTCGAAGCGCAGGGCTACGCGACCTTGCGAACCGGCAACGGTATCGAGGCGATCGAGCTCGCCCGGGCTCATCATCCCGACCTTGTCATCATGGATATACAGCTCCCCGAGGTGTCCGGTCTCGATGTGACACGGTGGATGAAGGAGGATGACGACCTGAGGTCGATCCCCATCATCGCGGTCACGGCCTTCGCGATGAAGGGCGACGAGGAGCGCATCCGCGAGGGCGGCTGCGAAGCGTACCTGTCCAAACCGATCTCCGTCGCAAAGTTCTTGGAAACGGTTCGGACCTATCTCCAAGCTTCCTGATATCGCTCAGCCTGAAGCAGGATCAACTCATGCCGGCCCGTGTCCTCGTCGTGGACGACATCTTCACCAACGTAAAGTTGCTCGAGACCAAGCTGTCGGCCGAATACTTCGACGTCATCACGGCGACGAACGGTCGCGACGCGATCGCGATCTGCGAGCAGGACCTGTGCGACTTCGTGTTGCTCGACGCGATGATGCCGGACCTGGATGGATTCGAGGTCTGCCGGCGACTCAAGAGCTCGCCCACGACCATGCATCTTCCGGTCGTGATGGTGACCGCGCTCGATCAACCGAGTGATCGCGTGCGGGGACTGGATGCGGGCGCCGACGATTTTCTCACGAAGCCGGTCGACGACGTCGCCCTGTTCGCGCGCGTGCGCAGCCTCGTCCGGCTCAAGGCGATCACGGACGAACTGCGCGCCCGCATCGTCGGCTCGCGCGGTATCGGGCTCGGCGATCCACTTGCGGCCGCGAGCGCGGAGACCGGTCAGAACGGCCATGTCCTTCTCGTCGACGACCGGCCGAGCTCGCATGAGCGCCTCTTCTCGGCGCTGTCGCCGTTCCACCGCGTCGAGGTCGAATCCGATCCTCAGCGCGCCATGATGAGGGCCGTCGAGGGCGGGTTCGACGTCGTGCTGATCAGCCTCGCGCTGCAAGGCTTCGACGGGTTGCGGCTGTGCAGCCAGATCCGCTCGCTCGACCGGACGCGCAACGTCGCGGTCGTGCTGATCGCCGACATGGACGAGAACGCGCGCGTGTTGCGCGGCCTCGATATCGGGGCTCACGATTTCCTGGTCCGCCCGGTCGATCGCAACGAGCTCGTGGCGCGCGTGCGCACGCAGGTCCGGCGCAAGCGCTACGCGGACCGCTTGCGCGACAGCGTACAGGTCTCGATGGAACTCGCGGTGATCGACGGCCTCACGGGTCTTCACAACCGACGCTACCTCGATCTGCAACTCGCCGCGCTCTTCGCCGAAGCGGTGCAGCGCGACGCCCCGCTCGCGGTCCTTCTGCTCGACATCGACCACTTCAAGTCGGTCAACGACGGCTGGGGCCACGAGGTGGGGGACGAGGTCTTGCAGGAATTTGCCAAGCGGATCCGCAACCTGACACGGGGGATCGACCTCGTGGCGCGCTACGGCGGCGAAGAAGTCGTCGTGGTGATCCCCGACGCTTCGGCGGAGGAGGCGAGCCTCGTCGCCGAGCGCATCCGCGACCGTGTCGGGTCGACGCCGTTCGGCGTGCGCCGACGCTCGGAGACCCTTCACGTCACGGTATCGATCGGCGTCGCGGCCCGCCAGACGGGCGACGTCACTGCGGCGTCCGTGATGAAGCGGGCCGACGTCGCGCTCTACCAGGCGAAAGAGGAAGGGCGGAACCGCGTCATAGCCCAGGCGGCATGACCGAATCAGTCATCGAGCTCTTAGGCTAACCTCTTAACCTTGATTTCCATCAAGCAACGCCGAGCCAACCCTTTCGATTGTCTTAAACTTCCTGGAATGTAGGGTCGCTTCGACCCGTCGCGTCCTTTCGCGTCGGGCTGACATGCCCCGAAGTCCAGGTCCGCCGCATCTCCTGGGTTTCGAGGGCAGGCCGGTTCGGGAGCGGCATCAGCCTCCTCAGCGTCGCTCCCGGCCGGCCACCTTTCCGATCATGACGCGCTCGATCAGCGCGGCGAGTTGGCCGGCTCGGCCCAGCCCGCGTAACGATCCTCCAGGTGCATCCAAACGCCCGTGCGCAGGCATTGCTGGAAGCGCGGCTCGCAACTCGCCGAGCATCGGGCTTCCACTCCGGCGTAATAGCGCGCGATCCGCTCGGGCGTGCAGATTGCCACGCAGGCATCCCGGTTCTCGCCGCATCCCGCCGCCAGGGCCGGGGCCGGCGCGGCCGAGACGATCGCGAGAGCGACCGCGAGCGAGGCCGTGATCCGCATCACCATCTCCATTTTGATCCGCTTCACGCGTAGCGGCGGGCGGATCGCCTGTCGAGACCACGATCGATCAGGCTGGTTGCGCCGGGGCAAGATCTCCGCGGTGACCCCGTGAGCGCGGGATCCGCTCGGGCGCGGCAGGCCACCTGAGGCGCACGTGACTGATGCCCCAGACGAGGCCGGTGAAGAGCCAGAGGTGACGCCAGCGCTCCGCCTCGTGGAGGAACGCGCAGGAGGTCACGGACGCCCAGCAGAAGAAGAGGGTGAGACAGAGCGGGTTTCGCGTCTCGCGGTAATTGAACCAGGAGATCGCGACCGTGAACAGGATCAGGCACGTGAAGGCGAAGCCCGCGAGCCAGCCGTAATTCAGGAACGAGCTGATCCAGATGTTGTGGATCGGCTCATCGAAATAACGATCGATCTCCAGGAGACCCAGGCCGAGCGGGTTCGCCAGGATGAACGGTACGCTCAGCGCGTAGCGGCTGTAGCGGCCGCCATGCCCGAGATCGTAGTCCTTGGCGATCGTGGTCCGGTCGGCGATCTTGTCGCCGAGATCGGGATCGTTGACCGCCGCGATCCCGACCGCCACGGCGATCAATGCGGTTATGACGGCGGCGTAGAAGACGGCCCGCGTGAGGCTGTTGCGGTTGAGGACGAGGTAGTAGAGCGCGCCCCAGAGCACGCACGCCACGATGGCCGCGCGCGAGAAGGAGAGCACGATCCCGAAGCTCACCACGAACAGGGCCGACATGTACAGGACCGGCCGCTCGCGCAGGCTCAACATGTACATGGCCGCGAAGACGCCCGGGATGAGGAAGGCGCCGTACATGTTGGGGTCGTCGAGGAAGGCCTTCGCGCGGCCGTCCCAGGTCAGGTCGTCGATGCCGAAGAGAAATCCCACCGTCCCGAGACACGACGCGATGCAAGTCGCCAGGATATAGACCTGAAGAAACCGGCGAAGGTCCGCCGAGTCCCAATGCGCCGCGACCAACGCCGAGCAGAACGCGATGGAGACCGCGAAGGTGATCTTGACGATGTAGTAGGTCACCTCGGGATTGTCGGTCAGCGATAGCGAGGAGATGTAGAGCGAGCCGGTCCAGGCCATGAGCAGCACGGTCAGGATCAGGATGTTGCGGGTCAGGACCTGCGCGGCGCAGAACGTCAGCGCGATCGCGGTCACGAACAGGATGTCGACCGGGGAGGGGCGCGTCAGGGTGAAGTTGATCGCCAGGACCGCGAGCAGGTAGACCCAGTTCGTGAGGCGGCGCATCCCTTGGGTCCCACTTTCGGCCGGACCGGCCATAAACGTGAGACTATGTTTAAGGATGTTTCCTTACCGCTCCCTCACCTCGTCGTGCGAAAGAGCGGCCTATTGCACCATCGTGCCGTCGCGAGCCGACGTCGCGTAGGTCAGCGCCTCCTCGGCCGCCTCCTTCAGCTCGACGAGCATCCCGATCGGCACCGGGATGTCCACGCGCTGGCCATCCAGGGTCTCGAATTGCAGGATCGCGAGCGACTCGCCGATCGCCACAGACGCGAGGTCGGTGCAGAGCGGCAACTGGAACGGACCGTCGCCTTCGAGCGCGATCTCGGTCGGCTCAAGGCTGTCCTCGTCCGTCATCTCGCGTTCGCGCGACGTTCAGGCACGCCGTAGCGTAGACCGGACCTTACTTGATCTTGGCTTCCTTGAACTCGACATGCTTGCGCGCCACGGGATCGTACTTCCTGACCGCCATCTTGTCGGTCATGGTGCGGGAGTTCTTCTTGGTGACGTAGAAGTAGCCCGTGTCGGCGGTCGAGACGAGCTTGACCTTGATGGTGACGGCCTTCGCCATGATGGGCTCCTGGAGATCGGGATCGCGCGCGCGATCGGGTTCGGCCGGTGCGGCCGTTCGAAATCGATGACGTCCTCTCGCCGATCACGGCCGTCGCGTCAAGAACGCCTCAGAGCTCCTCGCGGCGGAAGCGGCCGTGGCGCTCGTAGAAGAACGGGACGGGCAGGTCGTGCGTGAAGCCCTGCGCGATGCGCGTCTCCAGCTCCCCGATCATCACGAGCGTGATGGCCGGCAGGTCGAGCCGGCGCGCCGCCGTGAACTCGACCCAGACGAGCTCGACGAGCTCCTTGTCCGGGCCGACGAAGCCTTCGGCCGACCACGCGACCATCTCGCGATCGGCGGAGAAGAAGCGCGTATCGAAGCGGCGCGGGCGGCCGGGCGGGGTGATGGCGCGCCCGATGAAGTGCAGATCCGAGAGGTCCGGCAGGACGCGATGCGTCGCGAAAGCCGCCCAAGCCTCGCCTGCCGGCACGGACGGCACCATGTCGGCCGCGCGACCGAGCATCAGCCCGGTTTCTTCGTAAGTCTCGCGGATCGCGGTTAGCGCGAGCGCGCGACCACGGCTCTGCACCACGCGGACGTTGCGGGCCGCGAGCGCGGAGTCCGTCCGGTCGCCGAGTTCGCCCGAGCGCGGCATATGCCGGTCGCCGGGCTCGCTGCGTCCGCCGGGGAACACGAACTTGCCCGGCATGAAGCGGAGGCCCTCATGCCGGCGTCCCATGAGGAGCCGGGGGGCCGGGCCGCTCCGGTCGATCAGGATCAGCGTCGCGGCGTCCCTCGGCCTCATGGGGGCCGACCCGCGCTCCCGGCTCTGTTTGGTCAGGTACTCCGCCGCTCCAGCCGCGCTCACGCCGATCTCTCCTGCGTCTCAGCTCGGCATCGAACCCGTGCATGCCGAGCACGTATTGCAGCGCCACGACGGCGCCCTTCACCGGCTGCAAGAGGGCCAGCGACAGACCGAGCGTCAGCGCCGGCCACAGCGCCATATGTATCCAGAGCGCGATCTCGTCGAAGCGGGTCTCGCTGACATAGATGCCGTAGCCGACGACGTGGCACACGATGAACATCACCACGTAGGGCGGGAAATCATCTGCCCGGTGATGGTGGAACTCGGTCCCGCACGACTCGCAGGCCGGCGCGACCTTGAGGTAGCGCCCGAACAGGTGGCCCTCGCCGCAAGCCGGGCAACGTCCGAGGAACCCCCGCGCGACGCGCTCGGGATCCGAGACGGGCCGGCCCGGGCGGGCCACCAGGTCGACGATCGATGTCATGCGCGGCGTCCTCTCGTCGTGCCGTAGGCGTCGACGCGGTGTCCTCCGCCGCGTGGCGGTCGCGAGGCGCCGGGGCGCTTGCGCCCCGCTTGGCCGCCGCTCAGGATCTCGAAGCGCAAAGCGCCCGCGATCGGGGCGGCCTCCACGAGCTTGACCTCGACCGGGTCGCCGAGCCGGTAGCTCTCGCCGGTCCGGCTGCCGACGAGCGCGTGGCGCGCCTCGTCGAAGCGGTAGTAGTCGGCCCCGATCGTGGCGGCCGGCACGAACCCGTCGGCGCCCGTCTCGGTCAGCTTCACGAACACGCCCGACTTGATGACGCCCGAGATGCGCCCGGTGAAGGTCGCCCCGACCCGGTCCGCTAGGTGATGCGCGATCAGACGGTCGACCGTCTCGCGCTCCGCCGCCATGGCGCGACGCTCCGCCCGCGAGATCTCCTCGCCGACGGCCGCGAGGTCGCCCGCCGTGACGCTCGCCGGCAGCCCGTCCTCGCCGAGCCTCGCGGCGCGGATCAGCGCGCGGTGCACCACGAGGTCGGCGTAGCGGCGGATGGGCGAGGTGAAATGCGCGTAGCGTCGGAGATTCAGGCCGAAATGACCGAGATTGTCGGACGCGTAGGCGGCCTGCGCCTGCGAGCGCAGCACGATCTCGTTCACGAAGATCTCGTGCTGCGAACCCGAGACCTGGCGCAGGATGCCGTTGAAGAGGGCGGGACGCAGCGAGCCGGCCTTCGGCAGCTTGATGCCGACGGACGCCAGCACCTCGCCGAGCGAACGCATCTTCTCGATCGAGGGCTCGTCGTGGACGCGGTAGACGAGCGGCGTCTTCGCGGTCTCCAGGATCTCGGCCGCCGCGACGTTCGCGAGGATCATGAACTCCTCGATCAGCCGGTGCGCGTCGAGCCGCTCGGGCAGGGTGACCCGGTCGACGGTGCCGTCCGGCTTGAGCAGGATCTTGCGCTCGGGCAGGTCGAGGAAGAGCGGACCGCGCTCGTCGCGGGCCTTGGCGAGCGCCGCGTAGCCGGCCCAGAGCGGGCGCAGGACGGGATCGAGCAGCGGCCCGGTCGCGTCGTCCGGCCGTCCGTCGATCGCGGCCTGCGCCTGCACGTAGGAGAGCTTCGCGGCCGATCGCATGAGGACGCGATGGACGCTGTGGCGGCGCTTGCGGCCGTCCGGCCCGATGACGATCCGCATCGCCAACGCTGGGCGGGCCTCGCGGGCGCGCAAGGAGCAGAGGTCGTTCGAGATCCGCTCGGGCAGCATGGGCACGACCCGGTCCGGAAAGTAGACCGAGTTGCCGCGCTTCAGCGCCTCGCGGTCGAGCACCGAGCCCGGCCGGACATAGGCCGCGACGTCCGCGATCGCGATCGTCAGCACGAACCCGCCCGCATTGTCCGGATCCTCGTCCGGCAGCGCGTGGACCGCGTCGTCGTGATCCTTGGCGTCCGGCGGGTCGATCGTTACGAGGGGCAGGTCGCGCCAATCCTCGCGCCCGGCAAGCGTCGCGGGCTCCGCGCGCTCGGCTTCGGATAGCGCGTCCGCCGGGAACACGTGCGGGATCGCGTGCACGTGGATCGCCACCAGGCTGATCGCCTTCTCGGACGAGACGGAGCCCAGCCGCTCCTTCACCCGCGCCTGCGCGAGGCCGAATCGTCCGGGGCTCGCGAGCGAGACGGACACGAGGTCGCCGTCCTCGGCACCGTTCTCGCCGCCCGCCACGATCGCGATCTCGCGCCCGGCCGCCTTCTTGTCGATCGGCACGAGACTTCCGCCGCCGCCCGGAAGGGCGCGGAACACCCCGAGGCTCTCGCGCGTGTCGCGCGGCAGCACCTTCACCACGTGGCCGGACGCCAGGCCGTCCTGGCCGGCGGGCCGCTCCAACTTGACGAGCACCCGGTCCCCGAGCCCGGCCGGACGCTCACGGCCTCGGTTGCGACGGGGCGAGATCACGATACGGGGCGGATTCGCGGCGAATTCGCGGTCCCACTCGACGGGTTCGGCCACGAATTCGCCGTCCCGGTCGCGCGCCACGATCTCGGCCAGGAACACGGGCGGGAGCCCGCCCGCCCGCAACCGCCGACCGTCGCGCTTCACCCGGCCCTCGCTCTCGAGTTCGGCCAGCACCTCCTTCAGCCAGGAGCGGTGCTGTCCCGACAGGCCGAACGCGCGGGAGATCTCCCGCTTGCCGATCTTGCCGGTCGCGCCAGCGACGAACGCCGCCACCTCCTCGCGTGACGGGAGGGCGTGGGCAGAGCCGGGCGGGGAGGGTGGAGGTGCCAAGAGCTGAGAATACTCGCGGCGCACGGACGTGCTGCCTTGTCAGCAATATGTGGGACGCTCCGGCCGGAGACGCAACGGAGCGATCAGCCCGTCGAGGCCGCCTGCCGGATGCGCTGTTCAAGCGCCGGCAGGGCGAGACCGGGCTCGACGAGTTCACCCAGCGACACGGGCGAGGTGGCCGGGAAGCGGCGCGAGACCTGGAGGGGCGCGTCCTCCAGGGCGGGCGTATGCGCCGCAGCCTCGACCGCCATGGTCCAGAGCCCGTCGAGACGGATGCGGGCAAGCTCGGCTGGATCGTGCCCGGCGCGCACCAGATCGTGAAGCCGCAGAGCCTCGCGACGATAGCTCGCCGCCTCGGGATGGTCCGACAGCACGGCGGCCCGGATCAGGTTCGTGAGCAGGTCGCGCAACTCGTGCGCCAGCCGATGATCGTCAGGCTCCATGAACGCCCTCCCGAGCCGTCGCGGCCGCGACGTCCTCGCGACTCGCCATGATCTTGTCGACGCGCAACCCGTCGAGATCGACGATCTCGAAACGCCAGCCATCCGTCGCTACGACCTCGCCGACGCCCGGCAGCCGCTCGAAGGCGTGGATCACGAAACCCGCGGCGGTCTCGTAGTGACGGTTCTCGCTCTTCTTCAGCCCGAGCAACTCCGCCATCTCGTCGAACGCCATGCTGCCGTCGAGTAGCCACGACCCGTCCGCGCGCTTCACCCGGTCCGGGCCGGACACGTCGACGTCCGACTTGAACACGCCCGCGATGGCGCCGAGCGCGTCGGCCGGCGTCACGATCCCCTCGAAGTGGCCGTACTCGTCATGGACGATCGCGACCGGCACGTCGGCGTCGCGCAGCACGTTCATCACCTCCAGCGCGTCGAGCGTGTCCGGCACGATCGGCGCCTTGCGCATGCGCGAGCGGATATCGAGCTCCTGGCCCGCGACCAGCGCGGCCAGGAGGTCGCGGACATGGACCACGCCGACGACGTTGTCCGGGTCGCCGCTCGTCACCGGCAGGCGCGAGTGCTGGGTCGTCAGAAGCGTCTCGCGGATGTCCGCCTCGTCCTCGTCGAGGTCCAGCCGGTCGACCTCCGTGCGCGGCGTCAGCAGGCCCCGCACCGTGCGGTCGCCGAGCCTGAGCACGCCCGCGATCATGCGGCGCTCGTCCGTCTCGATGACGCCGGCCGATTCCGCCTCCGCCACGATGGTGCGGATCTCCTCGTCGGTCACGATGTTCGCGGCCGCGTTGTGCTGCCCGAACAGGCGGAACACGGCACGGGTCGAGGTATCGAGCAGCCACACGACCGGCAGAGCGGCGCGCGAGAGGAAGCGCATGGAGGGCGCGGTCACGCAGGCGATGGTCTCCGCGTGGCGCAGCGCCAGTTGCTTCGGCACGAGCTCCCCCATCACGACCGACAGGTAGGTGATGATGCTGATGACGATCCCGAACCCGACCGGATCGGCGACGGCCTGACGCACGCCGTGCTCCTCCAGGATCTCGCTCAGCCGTGCGCCGAGCGCCGCGCCCGAGAAGGCTCCAGCCAGGATGCCGATCAGCGTGATGCCGATCTGGGTCGTCGAGAGGAACCGGCCCGGCTCCTCGGCGAGCGCGAGGGCGGAGGCCGCCCCGGCGCGGCCGTTCTCGACCATGGATCGCAGCCGCGCGCGCCGGGCGGACACGATGGCGAGTTCGGAGAGGGCGAACACCCCGTTGAGGGCGATGAGGCAGATCGCGACGATCAGTTCGAACACGGTGTGACGACCGGGGCGGGGAAGGCTCCGGCCTATGCTCCTTATCCGTTACGGCCCGGCACCGAGATGCCCGAGCGCTCCATTCACGATGCGGGCCAGTCCGGACATCGAGGATGCCGGACGTCGCGACGTCCCGGTCAGACCGAGTAGTACATCACGTACTCGACCGGGTGCGGCGTCATCTCGTAGCGCATCACCTCCGTCATCTTCAGCGCGATGAAGCTGTCGATGAACTCGTCGGTGAACACGCCGCCCGCCTTGAGGAAGGTGCGGTCGGCGTCCAAGCTATCGAGCGCCTCGCGCAGCGAGCCGCACACGGTCGGGATCTCGCGAAGTTCCGCCGGCGGCAGGTCGTAGAGATCCTTGTCCATCGGCTCGCCCGGGTCGATCTTGTTCGCGATGCCGTCGAGGCCCGCCATCAGCATGGCCGAGAAGGCGAGGTAGGGGTTCGCGGTCGGGTCCGGGAAGCGCACCTCGACGCGCTTCGCCTTCGGGTTCTGCGTCCACGGGATGCGGCAGGAGGCGGAGCGGTTGCGGGCCGAGTAGGCCAGCAGCACGGGGGCCTCGTAGCCCGGCACCAGGCGCTTGTAGGAATTGGTCGAGGGATTGGTGAAGGCGTTCAGCGCCTTCGCGTGCTTGATGATACCCCCGATGTACCAGAGGCATTCCTGGCTGAGGTCGGCGTACTTGTTGCCCGCGAAGACGGGCTTGCCGCCCTTCCAGATCGACTGGTGGACGTGCATGCCCGACCCGTTATCGCCGAAGACGGGCTTCGGCATGAAGGTCGCGGTCTTGCCGTAGCTCTGCGCCACGTTGTGGATGCAGTATTTGTAGACCTGCATCTGGTCGGCCATCAGGACAAGCGTGTCGAACTTCATGCCGAGCTCGTGCTGGGCGGACGCGACCTCGTGGTGGTGCTTCTCAACCTTCACGCCCATGGACTGCATGGCGGCGAGCATCTCGCCGCGTATGTCCTGCGCCGAATCGAGCGGCGGCACGGGGAAGTACCCGGCCTTGGTCTGCACTCGATGGCCGAGGTTGCCACCCTCGTAATCCGTGTCGCCGTTCGTCGGCAGCTCGGCCGAGTCGACCTTGAACCCCGTATTGTAGGGGTCCGCCGTGAACTTCACGTCGTCGAAGATGAAGAACTCGGCCTCGGGCCCGAAGTAGGTGGTATCGCCGATGCCGAGCGACTTCATGTAGGTCTCGGCCTTCTTGGCGATGCCGCGCGGGTCGCGGTCGTAGGGCTCGCCGGTCGCGGGCTCCAGGATGTCGCAGACGATGGACATCGTGGCGGCGGAGAAGAACGGGTCCATCTGCGCGGTCGCCGGGTCCGGCATCAGGATCATGTCGGATTCATTGATCGCCTTCCACCCGGCGATGGAGGAGCCGTCGAACATCGTGCCCTCGGCGAAGATATCCTCGTCGATCATCGACACGTCGAAGGTGACGTGCTGCCACTTGCCGCGCGGATCGGTGAAGCGCAGGTCCACGTACTTGACGTCGTTGTCCTTGATGGCCGTCAGGACGTCCTTGGCGGTCTTCATGCGGTGTCTGTCCTCGTTGTCCGTGATGGTTGGCGGGGGCGCGTCAGATCGCGTCGGGGCCGGTCTCGCCGGTCCGAATGCGGATCGCCTCCTCGACGCTCGAGACGAAGATCTTGCCGTCCCCGATGCGGCCCGTCTGGGCGGCGCGGCGGATCGCGTCCACCGCGCGATCCACCTGGTCGTCCGCGATCACGATCTCGAGCTTCACCTTGGGGAGGAAGTCGACCACGTACTCGGCGCCGCGATAAAGCTCGGTATGGCCCTTCTGGCGCCCGAACCCTTTGGCCTCCACGACCGTGATGCCCTGGAGCCCCGCCTCCTGGAGCGCTTCCTTGACCTCATCGAGCTTGAACGGCTTGATGATAGCTTCGATTTTCTTCATCGCGGGTCGGGCCGGGCTGCAGCTCGTTCGGGGTGTGGCGGGGTCTTAGCATCGCGTCCGGGGTCCCGCCATGCCGAATCGGCAGGGTTTTGGAGGAGCAGGACCGAAGGG
>CAHJXE010000024.1 GCA_903644085.1 Hyphomicrobiales bacterium | reverse complement strand
AAGTTCAACACGATCGCGACCTCCGTCGGGAGCTGATCGGGCACGGCGGTCGGCCGCGACAGCCTCATGGCGCGGCCGAGCCGCCTCGCGCTCGGGCGACGGGCCGGAGCGATGTCTTGACCCGGTGCCGCTCCGCTGTGCCGGACGCGAGGTATGGCCAACGCTCGTACACGCGACCGGCCGAGGAGCTTGGCGACTGACGGTCTGGGCGTGTACCGTCCAGATCTGGATGGCGTTCAGTCCCCTTGTCGTTGATGGCCGCGCCGCCACTTGCTCCGGCGGAACAGGTCGATACGAAGGAGCGAGGGTGTCATACGGAGCGGTCATGATCGAGACAGCGGTCCTCGTCATCTTCCCGGCGCTGATGGCCTACGCGGCCGCCAGCGATCTCTTGACGATGACGATTCCGAACCGTGTTTCGATCGTGCTGCTCGCGGGTTTTTGCGTGCTGGCCTTGCTGGGCGGGCTGACGTGGCAGTCGGTGCTGCTTCACGGGGCAGCCGGCCTGTCGGTCCTCGCGGTCACGTTCACGATGTTCGCGTTCGGCTGGATCGGGGGCGGCGATGCCAAGCTCGCCGCCGCCATCGCACTCTGGCTCGGTTTCGACATCTTGCCCGATTATTTCGTGCTCGCGGCGCTCGGGGGGGGCGTGCTGACGGCTGCGGTGCTCGTACTGCGCCGATGGCCCCTCCCCGGCTTCGCGAAAGGCTGGACCTGGATCTCGCGCATCCACGATCGCGACAGCGGCGTGCCTTACGGCATCGCACTGGCCGGTGCCGCGCTCGCGGTCTATCCGGACAGTCAAATCTGGTCGGCGGCGCTCGCGGTCTGATTTCGCGACTATTCCGACGAGTTAAGGGAGGCCGCGGCCGCCTCGATCTTGAACGTGAGATGAGAGGACTTCATCCGCGCGACCCGTTCCATTCATCGATGATGCTTCGTGAGCGTGGTCCAGATCATGATCAGGCGCTTTGCTAGAGACGAAACAGGCGCGACAGCCGTCGAGTATGGTCTAATGATCGCGATCTTCTCGATCGGGTTGATCGGCGTGATGAGCACCGTGGGCACGAACTTGCGCCAGAAGTTCCTCACGATCGCGACGACGCTGGGCGGGTCGTGAACGCTCACCACACGACCGTTACGGGGTGAAACCTTAAATCAACCCCGTTTGGACATATTCGATTAACCATGCCTTGACGATTTCCGGACCAGTATCGATCGCCCGATACAGTCGCGTTCGGATCGTCTGTTCATGAAGCCCGCACGGATCATCGTACTCCTCATCGCTCTCGGCGCGGCCGGCGGTGCAGCGCTTCTCATGATGAACTCCGAGGCGACTCCGCCCGTAGTCGTCGAACGCACGGCTCCGGTCGCCACCTCCGATGTTCTCGTGGCGGCCGGCGACGTCCAGGTCGGGCAGACGCTGACGCGCGAGACCCTGCGCTGGCAGCCCTGGCCGGCCGATTACGTGCCGAACGGCAGCATCGTGAAGAGCGGAGCGCCGGGCGCGCTCGAGGAGATCACGGGTTCGATCGCGCGGCAGAACATCCTCGCCGGCGAGCCGGTCCGGCGCGAGAGGCTCGTCAGGGCGGACGGCGCAGGCTTCATGGCCGCCATTCTGCCCTCCGGCATGCGCGCGGTCGCGATCACCATCGATACCCGGGGCGCCAACGCGGCGGGCGGTTTCATCCTCCCGAACGACCGGGTCGACGTTCTCCGGATCTTCCGCGACGACGAGGCCTCGAAGGCCGGCAACGGCGAGGTCCAGACGAGCGAGACCATTCTCTCGAACATTCGCGTGCTCGCCATCGGTCAGAAGATCCAGGAACAGAACGGCGAGAAGGTCGTGACCGGCGAGACGGCGACCCTCGAACTGACACCGGTTCAGGCGGAGGTGGTGATCCTGGGGCAGCGAACGGGTCAGCTCTCGCTGGTTTTGAGAAGCCTCGCAGACGCGAAGACGGTCGACACGCAACCGATCGACCGCGCGGACGCGGCTCTGACCGTCGTGCGGTTCGGCGTCGCCCGGCCGGTCCCGAGACGCTGATGCCGCGGCGAGAGACACCGATCATGATGACGATACCGACATCGGCGCCCCGCAGGCGCTTGGCCCGAGCACTCGCGCTAGTGACACCACTCCTTGTTGGAGCGGCAAATCCGGCAGGGCTCGCGGCCGCGGAACCCGCCGGCACCGGCAGCGCGACCTACGGCCAGAACGGCGACGTCGGCAGCCGCCGCATGGATCTCTCCATCGGTCGCTCCGTCGTCGTGGACCTGCCGCGCGACGCGAAGGAGGTCTTCGTGGCCAATCCCGGCGTCGCGAACGCCGTGGTCCGCTCCACCCGCAAGATCTTCCTCATCGGCATCGCGAACGGCGCCACCTCGGTGTTCGTGATGGATGCGGAAGGCCGGCAGATCGCCTCCATCGAGGTCAATGTCGGGCGCGACCTCAACGTGCTGCGCCAGACCCTGCGCACCGCGATCCCGAGCGCGCGGATCGACATACGGCCGGCCGGCGATTCGATCCTGCTGACGGGCCAGGTCGCGTCTGCGGGAGACGCGCAACAGGCGGTCGACATCGCGCGCGCCTTCGTGGGTCAGGGCGGCGGGAGCGCCCCCGCGGCCGGGGGAACACCCGGGGCGGGCTCGGGTGCCGTCATCAACGCGATCACCATCAACGGCCGCGATCAGGTCATGCTGAAGGTGACGGTCGTCGAGATGGCGCGATCGGTCTTGAAGCAGCTCGGCGTCAATGTCGGCGGCAACTGGAACGTGCTCGATACGGCGTCGAAATTTACGAATCCGGCGTCGACCCTGATAGGGGTCGGAACCGGCCTGCTCGCTGCGACGGCAGGGAGTTCCACCGGCGGGCTTAACCTCCAGGGCCAGACGAGCGTCGGTAACAACGCCACGCTTGGGGGCACGCTCACCGCCCTCGAGCGTGCGGGCGTGTCGCGGGTCCTCGCCGAGCCGACCCTGGTCGCGATCTCGGGTGAATCGGCGACCTTTCTCGCGGGCGGCGAGATCCCCATCATCATCAACACCTGCGGTGGTGGAGGCACGGCCGGCTGCGTGCCGACCGTGACCTACAAGCCCTACGGCGTCTCGCTCGCCTTCACGCCGATCGTCCTCACCGAGGGTCGCATAAGCCTGCACGTCTCGACGGAGGTCAGCGAGATCGATCGCGACAACCAGGACGCGGTGACGAGAACGCCGGGCTTCCGGACCCGCAAGACCACGACGTCGATCGAGCTCCCCTCGGGCGCCACCATGGTGACCGCGGGGCTGATCAGCTCGCAATCGAGCCAGACGATCAGCGGCGTCCCCGGGCTGATCAACCTGCCGATCCTCGGCACGCTCTTCCGCTCGCGCGACTTCCAGCGCCGCGACAGCGAACTGATGGTGATGGTCACGCCCTACATCGCCAAGCCGATGGAATCCGCACAGGTGAAGCGGCCGGATGAAGGTTTCGCCGACGCCAACGATCCACAAACCGTCCTCCTGGGCCGGCTGAACAAGATCTACGGAGCCGCGGGGCCGGGCGCTCCCATCCGCGGCTACGGCGGACGCGTCGGCTTCATCACCGACTGATCCCAGCAATTTTGGCCCGCGGCGATCCCGTGGCCGCGACGCGAGGCTCGAACATGCCGCTCGAACAGACACGCTCCATGCCCCTATCCCGGCCGTTCGCGGCGCTGCTGCTCGCCGCCTTGCTGCCGGTGCTCGGAGCCTGCCAGACGGGCGGCGAGGTCACGGGCTCCCTCTACCCGCAGGATTACCGCGACCGACATCCGATCGTGCTGAAGGACGGCGCGCGCGTTCTCGACGTCTTTGTGGGCGGCCCGAGTGGCCTCGTAGCCCGGGAACGCGAGGACGTGACGAACTTCCTGGCGGAGTACAGGCGTTACGGCAACGGACCGCTCATCGTTCAGGTGCCGGCCGGTGCGGGGACGAACCCTTCAACCCAGCACGCGCTCGCGACGATCCGCGCGGCCGCCGGCGGTCGAGCCGCGATACGCTCGTACGAGCCCGGCGATCCGACCGTCGCCTCCCCGATCCGCCTCAGCTTCCGCAAGCTCGAAGCCAAAGTGACGTCTCAATGCGGTCTGTGGCCCCAGGACCTCGGCGTCGGCGACAGCTCGTTCAGCTCGCGCAACGAGCAGTACTGGAATTTCGGTTGCGCCTACCAAGCCAACCTCGCCTCGCAGGTCGCCGATCCGGTCGATCTCGTGCGCGGACGTGCCGAGACGCCACCGGACACGGGCCGGCGCATGTACAACTTCGGGCAGAGCCGCCAGGGCCAGGACCCGTCGACACAGTACAAACAACAGGACAGCTCGGTCAGACAAAGTGTGAGTCAATGATGGACGAGCATAGTGTAAACCGGAGAGCGCACGTCCATGTTTGACGCGACCGAGAAGCCGGAATCCCTGATCGTGCCGCTGCCGCGGGTCACGATTCAGGCCTTCTGCGAGACCGGGCAGGTTGCCGACATCATCGGCGCGGCCGCGGGCGACCGTCGCATGCAGAAGGCGCATGTTAAGGTCCAGATGGGCGGCGCATCCGCCGCAGTGGAAGCCTACCGGCTGGCGCCGACGCCGAACGTGGTCGTTCTCGAATTCCAGGCCGACCGTGGCGCGATCCTGTCCGCGCTCGATCAGCTCGCCTCGGTCTGCGATGCGGGAACGAAAGTGATGGTCATCGGTCACGTCAACGACGTGTTCCTCTACCGCGACATGGTCGGCCGGGGGGTGAGCGAATACCTCATCGCGCCGATCGGCGTGCTCGATTTCGTGCGCGCAGCCTCGCATCTTTTCGCGATGCCCGGAGCCTCTCCGCTCGGACGCACCGTCGCGGTGATCGGCTCGAAAGGCGGCGTCGGTTCCTCCACTGTCGCGCACAACCTCGCTTGGTCGATCGCGCAGAATCTCGCGACCCAGACCGTCATCGTGGACCTCGACATCGCGTTCGGGACCGCCGGGCTCGACTTCAACCAGGATCCCCCGCAGGGTGTCGCGGAGGCCGTTTTCGCGCCCGACCGGCTCGACGCCAATCTCGTCGACCGGCTGCTCTCGAAATGCTCGGACCACCTGAGCCTGCTCGCCGCGCCCGCGATGCTCGACCGCACGACGGACCTGACGGAGACGGCGCTCGACGGGTTGATCGACATCCTGCGGAGTTCGATTCCCACGATCGTTCTCGACATGCCCCATCTGTGGAGCGCCTGGACCCGCCGCCTGCTGCTCGGTGCCGACGCGGTCGTGATCGTCGCGACTCCCGACCTCGCCTCGATGCGCAATACGAAGAACCTGTACGACGTGCTGCGTCAGTCCCGGCAGAACGACGCGACGCCGCGCATCGTGCTGAACCAGACCGGGACGCCGAAACGCCCGGAGATCGCGACGGCCGAGTTCGGCAAGGCGATCGGCGCCGAGATGGCCGCGATACTGCCGTTCGATGCGGCGCTCTTCGGCGCGGCCGCCAATAACGGGCAGATGATCGCCGAGGTCCAGCCCTCCGGCAAATACGCCGAGACCTTCGGCCAGCTCGCCTCCGCTCTCACCGGACGCATGGAGCCCAAGCGCTCGCGCGCCAGACTCCTTGAGCCGTTCATCTCCAAGCTGGCCCGCCGCAAGGCATCCTGAGGACCGTGTGACGATGTTCGGCAAGCGAAGCACGACCGCTCCGACGAGGCCCGCGGCCACGATGCCGGTCCGCGACGCCGCGGCGGCACCTGCGCCCGTGCCGGTCCTGTCGGATCCGGGCGGGTCCGGGCGCGCCATCGAGATCGCGATCGCGGCCCCGACCGAGATGCGCAAGTCGGACGAGTACTACCAGACGAAGAGCATGATCTTCGGCGCGCTGATCGAGGCCATCGATCTCGCGCAGCTCTCGCGGCTCGACGCCGAGTCGGCGCGCGACGAGATCCGCGACATCGTCAACGAGATCATCGCGCTGAAGAACGTCGTGTTGTCGATCGCCGAGCAGGAGGAACTGCTCGACGACATCTGCAACGACGTGCTCGGCTACGGGCCCCTGGAGCCGCTGCTCGCCCGCGACGACATCGCGGACATCATGGTGAACGGCGCGAACAAGACCTACATCGAGGTCTCGGGAAAGATCCAGCTCACCAACGTGCGCTTCCGCGACAACACGCAGTTGATGAACATCTGCCAGCGCATCGTGAGCCAAGTCGGCCGGCGCGTCGACGAGAGCTCGCCGATCTGCGACGCCCGCCTGCCGGACGGGTCGCGCGTCAACGTGATCGCGCCCCCCCTCGCGATCGACGGGCCCTCGCTCACGATCCGTAAATTCAAGAAGGACAAGCTCACTCTCGACCAGCTCGTCCGGTTCGGCGCGATCTCGCCCGAGGGTGCGCGCATCCTGGAGATTATCGGCAAGGTGCGCTGCAACGTCGTGATCTCGGGAGGCACGGGCTCGGGCAAGACGACGCTGCTCAACTGCCTGACGAACTATATCGAGCGGGACGAACGCGTCATCACCTGCGAGGACGCGGCCGAGTTGCAGCTGCAGCAGCCGCATGTCGTGCGCCTCGAGACGCGCCCGCCTAACCTGGAAGGCCAGGGCCAGGTCACCATGCGCGACCTCGTGCGCAACTGCCTGCGCATGCGTCCGGAGCGCATCATCGTGGGCGAGGTGCGCGGGCCGGAGGCCCTCGACCTCCTTCAGGCGATGAACACGGGCCATGACGGCTCGATGGGCACGGTCCACTCGAACTCGCCGCGCGAATGCCTGTCCCGCATGGAATCCCTGATCACGATGGGCGGTTTCTCGCTGCCCTCGCGCACCATCAAGGAAATGATCGCGACGTCGGTCGACGTGATCGTGCAGGCGGCGCGCCTCCGCGACGGGTCGCGCCGCATTACCCACATCACGGAGGTGATGGGCATGGAGGGCGACGTCATCACGACCCAGGACGTCGTCGTGTACGACATGACCGGCGAGGACGCGTCCGGCCGCATCATCGGCAGCCATCGCTCGACCGGGATAGGCCGGCCGAAATTCTGGGAGCGCGCACGCTATTTCGGCGAGGAGCAGAGGCTCGCGGCCGCGCTCGACGCGATGAGCGTCGTGGACGAAAGCCAGGCCGCATGAGTGCGACGACCCCGCAGGACCGAGGCGATCCACAGGATCGCAGCCGATGAACATCAGCATGTTGGCCGCGATGGCGCTCTCCGCGATCGGGGTCGGGGGGGTCGCCTACGTGTTCCTCTACCCGATCCTGTCGGGTGCGAACCGCGTCGAGAAGCGCCAGAAGGCGCTCGTCGGCGGGCCCGACCGCCGTGAACGGGGCGTCGCGACCGTCAATCGGCGCGATCAGGTGGCGCAGAGCCTGCGTGATCTGGAACTGCGCGAGAAAGCCCGCACCAAGATCAACATCGAGACCCGGATCGGTCAGGCGGGCCTCGTCTGGTCGCGTCGCAAGTTCTTCGTCGTCAGCGCCGTCTCGGGCGCCGCGCTCGGCATCGCGCTTCTGATCGTCTCCGCCTCGCCCCCGACGGCGCTCGCGGGTCTCGTGATCGGCGGCCTCGGCCTGCCGCGATGGGTCCTCGGGTTCCTGAAGAAGCGCCGGATCAACAAGTACCTGCACGAGTTGCCGAACGCGATCGACGTGATCGTGCGCGGCATCCGATCCGGCCTGCCGCTCGGCGATTGTCTTCGGATCGTGGCGAGCGAGGGCCAGGAACCGGTCCGCTCCGAGTTCCAGCGCATCATCGAGCAACAGGCGCTCGGGATCACCATCTCGGACGCGGTCGGCACGCTCTACGAGCGTCTGCCCGTACCGGAATCGAACTTCTTCGCCATCGTGATCGGCATCCAGGCGAAGGCCGGCGGCAACCTGTCCGAGACGCTGGCCAACCTGTCGCGCGTCCTGCGCGAGCGCAAGAAGATGAAGGGCAAGATCCAGGCGATGAGCATGGAGGCGAAGTCCTCCGCCGGGATCATCGGCGCCCTCCCCTTCATCGTCGGCACGATGACCTACGTCTCCAGCCCGAGCTACATCGAGCTCTTGTGGCTGACGAATATTGGGAAGCTGATGCTGATCGCATCGGCCTTCTGGATGGTGCTGGGCTGTCTCGTCATGAAGAAGATGATCAACTTCGATTTTTAGAGAACACCATGCTCGCCCTCACGCTGAAGCTGACCGATCCGCATATTCTGGCGGCCGTGCTCGCGGCCTTCGCGGCGGGGGCGACTGTCATCACGCTGGCGCTTCCGCTGATCGAAGGGGACGGCCTCGGGCGGCGCATGAAGGCCGTCGGGCAGGAGCGCGAGCGGATCCGGCTGCGCGAGCGCGAGCGGCTGGCGAAAGGCGCCTCGTCCAAGGTCTCGCTCCGGCAGGCGCCGAAGGCCTACATGAAGGGCATCGTCGAGAGGTTCAAGCTGGGCGACTGGCTGGGCACGGAGACCGCCAAGCAGAAGCTCGTCATGGCGGGATTTCGCGGGTCCCAATCCGAGGTCACGTTTCTCTTCTTCCGCCTCATCGCGCCGATCGGGTTCGCGATCACCGTCGCGTTCTACCTCTTCGCGGTCGACGATTTCGGCTTGTCGTTCATGATGAAGCTGGCGGCGATCGTCGCGGGCGCATTTCTCGGCGTGAAGAGCCCCGAGATCTTTCTCTCGAACAAGATCAAGAAGCGGCAGCTCTCGATCCGCCGCGCATGGCCGGACTCGCTCGACCTCCTGCTGATCTGCGTCGAATCCGGCATGTCGATCGAGCAGGCGTTCAGGCGCGTGAGCATGGAGGTCGGGACGCAGTCGGTCGCCATGGCGGAGGAACTCACGCTGACGACGGCCGAGCTGTCCTATCTGCCCGAGCGAAAGGTCGCCTACCAGAACCTGGCGAGCCGAACGGGACTGGACATCGTGAAGGCGGTCACGACAGCGCTCGTCCAGGCCGAACGCTACGGCACCCCGCTCGGCACCGCGCTGCGGGTGCTCGCTCAGGAGAGCCGCGACATGCGCATGAACGAGGCCGAGAAGAAGGCTGCGGCGCTGCCGCCGAAGCTGACCGTGCCGATGATCGTGTTCTTCCTGCCGGTCCTCTTCGTGGTGATCATGACGCCTGCCATGATCCAGGTCTTCGGCTGGCAGTGATCGGCACGCCGGCCTCGCTCTGGCGAGGGCGGGCGGTTCTGATGACGCGCGGCTTGCGTTAAGCTCTGCGCATGGGACCGAATCGCATCGCTCTGCGCGCACTGTGCCTCATGGCGTCCCTCCTCGCCGGAGGGGCCCTCGCGCAGGATCGCGGCACGCTGAACCCGAAGCCGCTGCCGCCGCTTGCGCATCCCGAGGACCCCGCCACCCCCGCAAAGGAGCTCTTCGGGCGTCGTCCGACTCCTGCCTCCCTGCAGGCTCGCTCCATCGGCTTCTACTCGCGTGGCTGCCTCGCGGGCGGCCAGGCCCTGCCGATCGATGGCCAGACCTGGCAGGTGATGCGCCTGTCGCGCAACCGGAACTGGGGCCACCCGGCGCTCGTGTCGTTCCTGGAACGCCTGTCCGCGAAGACGCCGCGCATCAACGGCTGGCCGGGCCTTCTCGTCGGCGACATCGCGCAGCCGCGTGGCGGCCCGATGATCACCGGCCACGCCTCCCACCAGATCGGGCTCGACGCCGACGTGTGGCTGACACCGATGCCGGATCGCCGGCTGAGCCGCGCCGAGCGGGAGGAGATGTCGGCCGTGAACCTCGTGCGCCCGGACGGGCTGGAGATCGACGAGGACGCCTACACGCCGGCCCATCTCGCGCTGATCAAGGCCGTGTCGCGCGAGGCGGAGGTCGAGCGGATCTTCGTCAACCCGGCGATCAAGCGGGCCTTCTGCCGCGATGCCGGCCGCGACAGGTCATGGCTCGACAAAGTGCGGCCCATGTGGGGCCACAACTACCACTTTCACATCCGGCTCGCCTGCCCGGAGGGCGAGGGATCCTGCCGGCCGCAGGACCCGCCATCCGGCTCCGACGGGTGCGGGTCCGAGCTCGACGCGTGGTTCACGCCGCAGATGCTCCACCCGCGACCCGGCAAGCCGCGCCCGCCGATGACGCTCGCGGCACTGCCGCCAGAGTGCCGTCAGGTGCTCGTCGCGCCGTGAGGACTTGCGAGCGGATTTGCCGCGCCGGACCTGCGAGTCAGGCCGCCACACCGACGCCGATCGGACATGACACGCCGGTGCCGCCAATCCCGCAATAGCCGGCCGGGTTCTTGGCCAGGTACTGCTGGTGGTATCCTTCCGCGAAGTAGAACGGGCCAGGATCCTTGATCTCGGTCGTGATCGGGCCGAGTCCGCGCGCCGCGAGAGCCTTCCCGTAGGCGGCCTTCGTGGCCTCCGCGTCGCGGCTCTGCTCGTCGTCCACCACGTAGATGCCGGAACGGTACTGAGTGCCCATGTCATTGCCCTGGCGCATGCCCTGCGTCGGGTCGTGCCCCTCCCAGAATGTCTTGAGCAGGCGCTCGTACGAGGTCTGGGCCGGGTCGTAGGCGACGAGCACGACCTCGTTGTGCCCGGTCATGCCGGAGCAGACCTCCTCGTATGTAGGGTTCGGCGTCGTTCCGCCCGCGTAGCCGACAGCCGTCACGTAGACGCCCGGCAGCTTCCAGAACATCCGCTCGACGCCCCAGAAGCATCCCATGCCGAACACCGCAGTCCGGACACCATCCGGGTAGGGACCCTTCAGCGGATTGCCGTTCACGAAGTGGCGGTCGGCGGTCGGGATCGGGTTCGGCCGGCCCGGCAGCGCGTCGGCCGGCTTCACCATCTCGGACTTCTTGCGGAACATGAACATGCGGGATCTCCCTCGGTCGGACCCAATATGGGAACGCCCTGCATGTCTGTCACGCGCCCTGGAGGTGTCCTACATCCCGTTGCCGACAAGCTTCCAGGTCCCGTCGGCGACCGTCACCAAGACGCGGGCCCGGTTGTCCTGTCCGACATGGTCGTCCTTGCTCATCGTGACGATGCCCTGGCTGTAGACGACGTTCTTGAGCCCTTCGAGCGCGTCGCGGAGCGCGATACGGAACTCGGGCGTCCCGGGCTTCGCGACCTTCTCGGCGGACGGGACGGCGGCCCTGATGAGTGCCAGCGCGTCGTTCATGTGCGCCCCGAAGGTCGAGACGGAGCCGGGCCCATAGAGCGCCTCGTACTTCGTCGCGTACTCGACACCGGCCTTCTTGATCGGGTTAGCGTCCGGCAATTGCGACGCGACCAGCACCGGACCGACGGGCAGGATCGTGCCCTCGAGGTCCTTGCCCCCGACGCGCAGAAAGTCGCTGTTGGCGGCGCCGTGCGTCTGGTAGATCTTTCCCGCGTAGCCGCGCTCCTTGAGCGTCTTCTGTGGAAGCGCAGCGGGCGTGCCGGCTCCCGCGATCAACACCGCGTCGGGCTTGGAGGCCATGATCTTGAGGATCGGACCCGTGACGCTCGTGTCGTTGCGCGCGTAGCGCTCGGAATCCGTGAGCTTGATGTCGCGCGCCGCGAGGACGGGCTTCAGCACCGCGAGCCAGCCGTCCCCGTAGGCGTCGCTGAAGCCGATGAACCCGACCGACTTGATGCCCGCCGCCTTCATGTGATCGCCGATCGCCTCCGCCATCAGCGCGTCGTTCTGCGGAGCCTTGAACACCCACCGGCGCTTCTCGTCCATTGGGCTCGTCACGGCCGACGAGCCCGCGAGGCTGATCATCGCGACCTTGTTCTCGGACGCGACCTCGATCAGGGCAATCGAGCCCGGCGTCGTCGAGGACCCGACCAGGACATCCACCTTCTCGTCGGCGAGCAGCTTGCGGCTGTTCGCGACGGCCTTCGTGGGGTCGGAGGCGTCGTCCAGGATGACGATGTCGAGCGGCACGCCACCGACGGTGCCGTTGAGCATCTTGGCGCTGTTCGCCTCCGGGATGCCGAGCGATGCGGCGGGTCCCGTGGTGGATACCGTCACGCCGACCTTGACGGTCTGCGCCTGCGCCGCGCCGATCGCCAGCACGCCGAACGCGGCCGCGAGGATCGCCTTCATGATCTCCTCCCTGTGTTCTCTTGTGCGGCCTTCTTAGCGGAGGCGGCGCGCATGTCGAGACGCGGGAGACACGACGAAGGTGTGAGACGAGGGCTCAGTGCGCCTCCGTGACCATCGGTTCCGATGGGGCGAGCCAATGATCCAGGAAGGCGTCGAGCCAGACCCTGACGGCCGGATCATACATGTAACGGCCCTCGATCTGCCGGATGCGATCCTGTGCGCCCGGCATGGAGAGGCGTTCGTGGCCGCGCACCGTCCAGCGGCACATCATGGCGTGGGTCACCTCCGGGTGGAATTGCAACCCGAAGGCGCGCCGGCCGACGCGGATCGCCTGGGTGGGAAAGTCGTCGCCGGTCGCCAGCGTGCGCGAGCAGGGCGGGCAGTCGAACCCTTCCCGATGCCAGTGATAGACGTGCCCCGGCCACGGCACGCCGATCTCGCCCGCAACCTCGCGGCCTGTCTGCGTGGGCACGAGCGGGTAGTAGCCGATCTCGGCTCGCCCCTCCGCATGGGAGTAGACGCGGGCGCCGAGATGGCGCGCCAGCATCTGCGCCCCGAGGCAGAGCCCGAGATAAGGCTTCTCCTCCTTCAGGGCGACGCCGACCCAGTCGATCTCACGGCGGACGAAATCATCCTCGTCGTTGGCGCTCATCGGTCCGCCGAACACGATGGCGCCGGCGTGGTCCGCCAGCGTCGCCGGCAACGGATCGCCGTAGCGGGGCCTGCGGATGTCGAGCGGATGGCCACGCTCCACGAGCAGGCGCCCAAGGCGCCCGGGCGTCGATTGCTCCTGGTGCAGCACGATCAAGATGGGCTGCGGCACGCCGCCCTCACGCACCGGAGCCGGTCGCTCCCTCGCGAACGGCATCGATCGCGTCGTCGGCGAACCCGAAGAGCCGACCGAGCCGCCAGAGAAGGTCGTCCTCGAACTCGAGGAGGGGACCGTCGGCCGCCGCGACCCGGTAGGCGGTCGCCAGGAGGTCTCGCTTGGACGCATCATCCAGACTATGCCCCATCATGTCGATCAGCGCCGCGACGTCGTCGACCGCTCGGTCGAGATCGTCGGCCCGCTCCAGCAATCGCCGTGCCGCGCCCTCCGGCAGACCGAACCGCGATCCGAGGACCCGCATGAGCTGGTCCCGTTCCGCCGCCTGAATCTCGCCGTCCGCGCGCGCCACGTGGACGAGGAGGGCCGCCATCGCGAGCCGCTCCTCGGCGGCGCCGGACGGGTCCTCGCCGCCGCCCGTCACCCGCTCCGTCCCCCGGACTTGGTCCGACACGAGATCGATCAGGCGGGTCACGAGAGACATCTGAACGCCGCCTGTCCATTGCGTGCCGATGGGGTTAATTTTGCGTATGCGAAATCATCATCGCTCTCCAGAACGGATTGCCAGATCGGATCCGGACCTGGCTCAAATCGATGTGAGCGCCTTACGCAACGCCGTCGCGGGTCTCATGGCCACTTGACGGCCATGCGAGGGCGGGACACGAGCGAACGAACCGGGATCGGTCAGGGCGTCGGGCCGACATGCGAGGCGGCGGACGGATCGGCGAGCGGTTTGGGCAGATGGATTGGCATGACGGCAGTTGAACCGGACCACGACACCTCGCTCCACGGCCGTCGCGTCCTGGTGGTGGAGGACGAGGCCGCCATCTCGCTGCTGCTGGAGGACATGCTGCTCGATTTCGGCTGCGAGGTCGTGGGTCCGGCGGGACGGCTTCCGGCTGCACTCCGCCTCGTCGAGGCGGGCGGCATCGATGTCGCGATCCTGGACGTGAACGTCGCGGGCGAGCCGATCTACCCCGTGGCGGATGCGCTTGCCGCGAAAGGCATCCCGCTCGTCTTCTCCACCGGCTATGGCAGCGGAGGCATCGACGGACCGTATCGCGACCGGCCGGTCGTGCAGAAGCCGTTCTCGCAATCGGACCTCGAGCAGCAGCTCAAGGCCGCCCTGGAGCCGACCTGACGCATGGGTCCGACGGTCGATCTCAACTGCGACATGGGCGAGGGCTACGGCCGCTGGACGCTCGGCGACGACGCCGCCATGCTCGACATCATCACGTCCGCGAACGTCGCGTGCGGGTTCCATGCGGGCGACCCGAACATCATGGTCGAGACGGCGCGGCTCGCGAAGGAGAAGGGCGTCTCGGTCGGCGCGCATCCCGGCTTCAACGATCTCTGGGGCTTCGGACGGCGCGTGATCCGTGGCGACACGATGGCCGAGATCGAGCGCATGATCGCCTACCAGATCGGCGCGATGCAGGCCTGCGCGTCAATCGCCGGGCACAAGGTCACGCACGTGAAGGCGCACGGTACGCTCGGCAACTTGACGAACGAGGAGCCAGACTTTGCGGACGCGCTCGGGCGGGCGATCAAAGGTGTCGACCGCTCGCTCGTCTACGTGACCATGCCGGGGCTGGCGACCGAGCGCGCAGCCGAGACGCTGGGCCTCGCGACCGCCTCCGAGATCTTCGCCGACCGCACCTACGAGGATGACGGGCAGCTGACCTCGCGCAAGATCGCGGGCTCCGTGCTGCATGACGCTGCGGCGGCGGCCGCACGCGTCGTCGCGATGGTGCGCGACGGGGCGATCACGGCGCGCTCCGGACGCCGCATCCCGGCCAAGATCGAGACGATCTGCGTGCACGGCGACGGGGCGGCGGCCGTCGAGATGGCGCGCCACGTCCGCGCGGCGCTCGAGGCCGACGGAATCGCGCTCGCGCCGTTCCGGACTTGATTGCGCGTCACCCGGTCTCGACCGGCGTGTCCGTCCGCGAACCCCATTCCGACCACGATCCGTCGTAGAGCGCCCGCGCGGGTCGCCCGGCTTTGGCGAAGGCGAGGCTGAGGATCGGGGCCGTAACGCCCGAGCCGCAGGTCGTGACGATCGGCCGGGCGGGATCGATGCCGGCGCGGTCCATCGCGGCCCGGATCGCGTCCGCGTCGGCCAGACGACCGTTCGTCACCAGCTCGCCGTAATGCAGGTTCAGCGCGCCGGGCATGTGGCCTGACCGGGTGCCGGGCCGGGCCTCGGGCTCATCGCCCTTGAAGCGAGCCGGCGAGCGGGCGTCGACCACCTGTGCGGAGCCTGCGAGCGCGGACCGGATGTCCTCGACGCCTGCGACCGCGCCGGCGTCGAGGCGGGCCGCGAAGGTCGTCGGCTTTCGCGGCTTCTGCGAGCCCGCTTCGGTCGGGCGTCCCTCGGCCGTCCAGGCCGGCAACCCGCCGTCGAGCACCGCGACCCGACCGGCCCCGAACACGCGAAATGTCCAGGCGACGCGCGGAGCAGAGAACAATCCCAGCCCGTCATAAGCAACGATCCGCATCTCGGGCGAGATCCCTATCCGCCCGACGGCCTCGCCGAAAACGTCGGCCGAGGGCAGCATGTGCGGCAGGTCGGATCCCGCGTCCTTGACGGCGTCGATGTCGAACCGGATCGCGTCGGGAATGTGCGCGGCGAGATACTCCGCGCCAGCGTCACGGCCCTGTGCCGGCAGGTAGTACGACCCGTCGAGCACAACGAGATCGGGATCGGCGAGGTGATCGGCGAGCCAAGCGGTTGAGACGATCTCGGTCGCGGACATGCACCCTCCTCGGCCGCCCGTACGGCGGTCCATTGCTCTAGCGCCGGGCTGCGCACCGGTCGAGAGCATCCAGCGGCTCCGGTCTGCATGCGGCATGTTAGGATGCTCGATCGCCTCGTAACCTCGGCCGCAGGAGAACACGCATGTTACGTCGTCTTGTCATCGTGGCGCTGATCGGTGCAACATTCCCTGCGCTCGCGCAGACGCCGATGCAGCTCGACTGCACCGGCCCTTTCGCGAAGAGCGCAGACGAGGCCGCCCTGGTGCAAAGCCTCGGGCGCGCCAACGTGAAGGCGACGCGCATCGACGGGGCCGAGGGCGAGACCAGTCAGGGCACGGTCGTCTTCCCGAACGATCCCAAGCGGCGGGTCGAGATCGTGTGGCACGACGAGCGACGCCGCCGCAGGCCGGCGTCGATCTCGGTTCGAGGGCCGGAATGGATCGTCAAGCCTGCGGGCGCCGCGACGCGCACCATCTCCGTCAAGAGCAGCCTCGACGAAGTTGAGGAGACGAACGAGCGGCCCTTCAGCCTCATGGGGTTCGGCTGGGACATGGGCGGCTACACGGCCGGAGGGGGCGGCGGCAAGCTCGGCGCGCTGGACGGCGGCTGCGACCTCTCGATCCGGTTCGATCCCGACCCGAAGGCGAGATCCGCGTCGCTCGACAAGGTGTCCGGCGAGCACAAGTTCGCCTCGTCGAGCCCGGTCGTCAGGGCCGTCAAGCCGATCGTGTCGCAGATCTCCATCGGTTGGCCCGAGTGATATCGGGACGCCTCACGGATGTGAGCACGATATCGCGAGAACCGCTCCACACAGAAGAAGCGGAGGGCGCGACCGAACGGCCGTGCGACGTTGACGGTCTGGACCATGCCCCGGCCCGACCCTACCTGTTGCGATGTCCTCGCACTCACAAGAACTGCCGCGACGCCGTCGCGCCGGAGCGTGTCGACAGGAGCATCATGCCCAGCCCCGTCGTCCTCGATCGGCTTCGTCGCTCGCCCATGTCGACCGTCATGCGCGCCGGGGCGCTGACGGCCGTGCTGGCTCTCGCCCTCCCGCTCGGTGCCTGCCAGACCTCGGTCCTGTCGGCGCGAGGCCCCGTTGGGGAGGCGCAGGCGACCATCCTCATCGACGCGCTCGCGATCATGCTCTGCATCGTTGTGCCGACCATGCTGACCACCATCGCGTTCGCGTGGTGGTTCCGCGCCTCGAACACACGTGCGACGTACAGGCCGGACTGGGCCTTCTCCGGACGGCTTGAGATCCTGATCTGGTCGATCCCGTTGCTGATCATCATCTTCCTCGGCGGGATGACCTGGATCAGCTCGCACGACCTCGATCCCGCCAAGCCCCTCGAGTCCGCCTCGAAGGCGACCGAAGTGCAAGTCGTCTCGCTCGATTGGAAATGGCTCTTCATCTACCCCGACCAGGGCGTCGCGGCCGTGAACCAGCTCGTCGTGCCGGCGGGTGTGCCGATCCATTTCTCGATTACCTCGGCCAGCGTCATGAATACTTTCTTCATCCCGCAACTCGGCAGCATGATCTACTCGATGAACGGCATGGCGACGCAGTTGAACCTGCAGGCGGACAAGCCGGGCGTGTTCATGGGGATGTCGGGGCATTTCAGCGGCGACGGCTTTCCGGGCATGCATTTCGAGACGCGCGCCGTGCCGAACGAGGAGTTCGAGGACTGGGTGAAGGCCACGAAGGCAAACGGCCCCGTCCTCGATGCCAAAGCCTATGACCGACTCGCGGAGCAGAGCCTGGACGTGAAGCCGTACACCTACCGCGCGGTGGACGACGGATTGTTCGGCGACGTCGTCATGCAGAAGCGCCCGCCCGGACCCGGACCTGCTCCGGAACCGTCTCCCAAGCAGCCAGCCAAGCAGCAGCCAGCCACGCCGCAGGCGACCGTGCCGGCACCCACGACCCAAGCGGAGCGTTGAACATGTTAGGCAAACTGACCTGGAGCGCGATCCCGTTCGACCAGCCGATCGCCATGGTGGCGTCGGGTATCATGGCGAGTGTCATACTCGGCGTCATTGTCTGGGTGGTGGTGAAAGGCTACCTGCCCTACCTGTGGTCCGAATGGATCACGAGCGTCGACCACAAGCGGATCGGCGTCATGTACACATTGCTCGCGCTCGTCATGCTGTTGCGCGGCTTCTCAGACGCCCTCCTGATGCGTTCGCAGCAAGCGCTCGCCTTCGGGTCGCCCGGCTATCTGCCGCCGGAGCACTACGACCAGGTCTTCTCGGCCCATGGGACGATCATGATCTTCTTCGTCGCGATGACGTTCATGGTCGGGCTCATGAATTTCGTCGTGCCGCTGCAGCTCGGCGTGCGCGACGTCGCCTTCCCGACGCTCAACTCGGTCAGCTTCTGG
>CAHJXE010000023.1 GCA_903644085.1 Hyphomicrobiales bacterium | reverse complement strand
TCGCCAACGTCGAGGGCGGGGAGGTCAAGCTCTCGGCCGCCGACGCGCCCTATCTGGCGCTGCTGCGGCTCGATGCGGGGCATGTGGCGGGCGCGGGCGCGGCCGTGCTCGTGCTCGCCAATCCGGGCGAGGCGCCCGTCACGGTCGAGGCCGGCGCGGTGCTGGGGCGGACGGGCGGCGTGTTCGGGCCCTTCATGGACCGCACGCCGGGCCTCGTACCGATCGTCTTCGCGCCGGGCACGAGCGCGATGCTGGCGGCGGGCGAGGTCCGCATCCTGACGGCCGAGCGCGCTAAGGTGATGGTCGTGGCCGAGCTGGAGCCGGACGGCGAGGGCCGCGTCATCATCGAGAAGGTCTCGCCGGAACTCGACGGCGGCCTGACGCCGATCAAGCGGGTCGCGGGCGAGGCGCTTGAGGTCGCGGCCGACATCTTCTCCGACGGCCACGACAAGATCGCGGCCGAGATCGTCTACCGCATCGTGGGCGAGCCAGCTTGGCGCGCGGCCCCGATGCGGTTCGTCGACAACGACCGCTGGGCGGGCACGATCCCGCTCGAGACGAACGCGCGCTACGAGTACACGATCCTGGGCTGGCGCGACCCATTCGCGTCCTGGCACCACGAGATCGAGGCGAAGCGCGCGGCCGGGATCGACGTCCGGCTGGAGACGATCGAGGGGGTGCGCATCGCGGAGGGCGCGGCGAAGAACGCCGGCCCGACGGGCGACGGTGCGGCCGTGCAGGCGATCGCCGACAAGCTGGCCGCCGAGGAGGCGGGGTCGGCAGCCCAGCTCGCGATCATCCTCGACCACCACAACGAGGTGCTGATCGCGCGCCATGCCGAGCGGCAGAACCTGTCGCGCTACTCGCGCACGCTAGAGGTCATCGTCGACCGGCTCGCGGCGCGGTTCTCGGCCTGGTATGAGCTGTTCCCGCGCTCGATGAGCCACGACGAGGATCGGCACGGGACCTTCGACGACGTCATCGCGCACCTGCCCTACGTGCGCGACATGGGGTTCGACGTCCTCTACTTCCCGCCGATCCACCCGATCGGCCTGCGCAACCGCAAGGGCAAGAATAACTCGCTGACGGCGCAGCCGGGCGATGTCGGGTCGGTCTACGCGATCGGCGACGAGACCGGCGGCCACGACGCCGTCCATCCCGACCTCGGCGGGCTCGACGCCTTCCGCCGCATGGTGGCGGCCGCGCACGACCACGGGCTGGAGATCGCGCTCGATTTCGCCGTGCAATGCTCGCCTGACCATCCCTGGATCAAGAGCCACCCCGAGTGGTTCGAGTACCGTCCCGACGGGACGATGAAATATGCCGAGAACCCGCCGAAGAAGTACGAGGACATCTACAACGTTACGTTCTACGGCGGCTCGAAGCCCTCGCTCTGGTACGCTTTGCGTGACGCCGTCCTGTTCTGGGCGGGCGAGGGCGTGCGCATCTTCCGGGTCGACAACCCGCACACGAAGCCGCTGCCGTTCTGGCGCTGGCTGATCGCGGAGGTGAATGCGCGCCATCCGGACGCGATCTTCCTCGCGGAAGCCTTCACCCGCCCGAAGATGATGCGCGCTCTGGCGAAGATCGGCTTCCAGCAGAGCTACACCTACTTCACGTGGCGCGACACCAAGGCGGAGCTCACCGCCTACATGACCGAGCTCGCGACGAGCGAGATGGGCGAGTACTACCGGCCGAACTTCTTCGCCAACACGCCGGACATCAACCCGGTCTACCTCCAGACGAGCGGCCCGCCGGGCTTCACCATCCGCGCCACGCTCGCCGCCACGCTGTCCTCCGCCTACGGCATCTATTGCGGGTTCGAACTCGCTGAGGCGGCACTTTACCGCAAGGAAGAGTACCTCGATTCCGAGAAGTACCAGATCCGTGCCTGGGACTACGACCGGCCAGGCAACATCCGCGAGCACATCACGGCGCTGAACCGGATCCGGCGCGAGAACCCGGCGTTATGGGACTTCCGCAACGTCCGGTTCCTCAACGCCTGGAACGACACCATCATCTCCTACCTGCGCATGACGCCGGAGGGGGACAACGCGCTCCTGATCATGGTCAACCTCGACCCGCACAACCGCCAGGAATGCACCTATGAGGTGCCGCTGTGGACGTTCGGCCTGACCGACGACGGAACGATCGGGGTCGAGGACCTGCTCGGCGGCTACGTGTTCCAGCTGCGCGGCAAGACGCATCGAATCGCGCTCGATCCGGCGACCCGGCCAGCCGTGATCTGGCGGCTGTCGCTGCCGAAGAGTACCGCCATCCCATGACGGGTGCGACGCGTCCCGTCTCCCGGTCGAGAAAGGGTCGGCCGCGAGACGGATCCAGCGGGACGCACCTGACAAATCGACCGGCACGCTTCATACGGTCAGGGCAGTCCCTAGCCCCGTCCCCCTCCCGAACCGGATAGGGGGCCTGTCGCGCCCGTTCCTCCGTTTGAGCCCAAGATGATCGATCGCTCCGATATCCAATGGTACCGCGACGCCCTGATCTACCAGGTGCACGTCAAGTCGTTCTTCGATTCGAACAATGACGGGATCGGCGACTTCGCGGGCGTGACCCAGAAGCTCGACTACATCCGGGACCTCGGGGTCACGGCGATCTGGCTGATGCCGTTCTATCCCTCGCCGCTGCGCGACGACGGCTACGACATCCAGGACTACCGCGACATCAACCCGTCCTACGGGACCATGGAGGACTTCCGCGCCTGCGTGGAGGCGGCGCACGAGCGCGGCATCCGGGTCGTGACCGAACTCGTCATCAACCACACCTCCGACCAGCACCCCTGGTTCCAGGCGGCCCGCAACGCGCCCGCCGGCTCGCCCGAGCGCGACTTCTACGTCTGGTCGGACACCGACGACAAATACGCCGACACGCGCATCATCTTCCTCGACACCGAGACCTCGAACTGGACCTGGGACCCGGTCGCCAAGCAGTATTTCTGGCACCGCTTCTACTCGCACCAGCCGGACCTCAACTTCGACAACCCGGCCGTGCTCGATGCCGTCATCGACACGATGTACTACTGGCTCGACATGGGGGTCGACGGGCTCAGGCTCGACGCGATCCCCTACCTGGTCGAGCGCGACGGCACGAACTGCGAGAACCTCCCCGAGACGCACGTCGTCATCAAGAAGATCCGCGCCGCGCTCGATGCGCGCTACCCGGACCGCATGCTGCTCGCCGAGGCGAACCAGTGGCCGGAGGAGACGGCGCCCTATTTCGGCGACGGCGACGAGTGCCAGCTCTCGTTCCACTTCCCCCTGATGCCGCGCATGTACATGGCGCTGGCCCAGGAGGACCGGCACCCCATCACCGACATCATGCGCCAGACCCCGGAGATCCCGGATGGCTGCCAATGGGCGATCTTCCTGCGCAACCACGACGAGCTGACGCTCGAGATGGTGACCGACCAGGAGCGCGACTACCTCTGGACCTTCTACGCGGCCGACCGCCGGGCGCGCATCAACCTCGGCATCCGACGCCGCCTCGCCCCGCTCCTCGAGAACGACCGCCGCAAGATCGAGATCCTGAACTCGCTCCTGCTCTCCATGCCGGGCACGCCCGTCATGTATTACGGCGACGAGATCGGGATGGGCGACAACATCTATCTCGGCGACCGCGACGGCGTCAGGACCCCGATGCAATGGTCGCCGGACCGCAACGGAGGCTTCTCGCGCGCGGACCCGGCACGGCTCTACCTGCCGGCCATCCAGGACCCGATCTACGGCTTCGACGCGGTCAACGTGGAGAGCCAGTCGCGCGCGCCCGCGAGCCTCTACAACTGGATGCGCCGGATGATCGCGATCCGGCGCTCGTCCAAGGCCTTCGGGCGCGGTGCGCTGCGGTTTCTCTATCCGGCGAACCGCAAGGTCCTAGCCTACCTGCGCGAGCACGATGGCGACGAGACGATCCTGTGCGTCGTCAACGTGTCGCGCGCCCCCCAGGCGGTCGAGGTCGACCTGTCCGAGTTCTCGGGCTCGATCCTGGTCGAGATGACGGGCGGCACGTCCTTCCCGCGCATCGGCGATCTGCCCTATCTCCTGACGCTCCCGGCCTACGGGTTCTTCTGGTTCCACGTCACGCCGGCCCCGAGCGCGTCCGACGCGCGCTTCGGGCCGCCGCAGGCCCAGCCCGAGCTCTTCACGCTGGTCCTCACCAAGGGTCTGAGTTCGCTCGTCGAGGGCCGAGAGCGCCAGGCGGTCGAGCGGACCATCCTGCCGCAATACATCACGACGCGGCGCTGGTTCGCCGCCAAGGGCAATCGCATCCAATCCGTCCGGATGCTCGACTACGCGGTGATGCCCGACCGCGCGGGTGGCGAGAGCTTCCTCCTGCCGCGCTTCGAGGTCGAGCTGCGCGGTGGCGAGCGCCAGCGCTACTCCATGCCGCTCGCCTTCGCGGAGGGTGAGAGCGAGGCGCTGCTGCCTTACGCGGTCGCGCGCGTGCGCCAGGGGCGCCGGGTCGGGCTCGCCTTCGGGGCCGCGTCTTCGCCCGAGTTCGCCCTCGCAGTGCTCGACGCGATGCGTGGTGCACGCGACGTCCCGGTCATAGGTGGTGGCATGCTGCGCTTCGCCGGTACGGCGGAGCTCGGCCAGGACGGCGCTGATCTGGAGACCGGCGACGTCAAGCGCCTCTCGGGCGAGCAGTCGAACACCTCGATCCAGCTCGGCGACAAGATGGTGCTGAAGCTCTACCGCCGGCTTCAGGAGGGCATCCATCCCGAGGTTGAGGTCGGGCGCTTCCTGACCGAGGTCGCGCATTTTCAGAACACGCCGACGACGCTCGGCACGCTGGAACACGCGAACGCGGACGGCTCCGTGACGGCGCTCGCCATTCTCCAGAGCTTCGTGCGCAACCAGGGCGACGCGTGGCGGCTGACGCTGGACACGCTGACCCGCGAACTCGACACGCTGGCCCTGATCTCGGAAGACTCGGAACGGTCGCTGGATGACATCTTCGCGCCCTACCTGCGCTACGCGGAGATCCTCGGCCGGCGCACGGGCGAGATGCACGCCGCCTTCGCGGTCGAGACCGACGACGCCGCCTTCGCGGCGGAACCGATGACGTCCCCCGATCTCGACGAGGCGGTGGCCGACGCGCGCGCCCAGGCGGAGCGCGCGTTCGCGGCCATGTCACGCCTGCCCGCGCCGCCCGCGATCGTGTCCGAACTCGTGTCCGAGCGGGAGGCCTGCATGGCGCTGATCGCGTCGTTCGCGGGCGAGATCGCCGGGGCGACCAAGATCCGCATTCACGGCGATTATCACCTCGGCCAAGTGCTGATCGCGCAGGACGACGTGATGATCGTCGATTTCGAGGGTGAGCCCTCGCGCCCCGCCGAAGAGCGTCGCCGCAAGTCCTCGCCGCTGCGCGACGTCGCCGGCATGCTGCGCTCCTTCGCGTACGCGGCCGACACGGCCTCGCGCGACGTCGGCGGGCGCCTGCCGGAGGCGGCCGAGCGCATCGCCGCGATCGCCTCGGATTGGCTGGACCTGACGGAGACCCGCTACCTCCAGGCCTACGAGGAGGCGGCCTCGCCGACCCGAATCTGGGTCGCGGACGACGCGGCCCGCCGCCGCCTCATGCGCCTCTATCTTCTGTCGAAGGCGCTCTACGAGGTGAATTACGAAGTCAACAACAGGCCGGACTGGATCGAGACGCCCGTGCGCGGCGTTCTCTCCATCCTGCGCGAGGGAACCGCATCATGAGCAGCACCATCACGACGCGTCCGGCCTCCAAGCCGGCCGGGCAGACCGGGACTCGCGCGGTCTCCGGCCGTGCGGACGAGCGGAGCGCCGCGGCCGCCAAGTTCCACGTGGACGGGGGCGCGATGGCGGCGATCGTCGAGGCCCGACACGGGGACCCGTTCGCGGTGCTCGGCCCCCACGAGGTCGCGGGCGGCTACGAGATCCGCGCCATGCTGCCCGGCGCGGCGTCGGCCTCGATCGTGCTCGACGGGTCGGCCGAACCCGTCACGATGACGAAGATCGATCCGGCCGGGTTCTTCGTCGGCAGCATCCCGGTCAAGACACGTCCGGGTTATCACCTGCGCATCGAGTGGCCGGGCGCCGTGCAGGAGACGCGCGACCCGTACAGCTACGGCCCGATCCCCGGCTTCGAGGAGATGTGGCGCATCCGCGACGTCGGATCCGACTCGCCCCAGCGATTGCTCGGCGCGCACCAGACCGAAGTCGGCGACGCGACCGGCCTGATGTTCGCCGTGTGGGCCCCGAACGCACGGCGGGTCAGCGTGGTCGGCGACTTCAACGGGTGGGACGGGCGGCGCCACCCGATGCGGCTGCACCACGACGGCGGCGTGTGGGAGGTGTTCGTGCCTGGGCTCCAGCCCGGCCTCGCCTACAAATTCGAGATGCTGGGGGCGGACGGCTCGCGGCTGGAGAAGGCCGACCCGATGGCCTTCGCGGCCGAGCACCCGCCCGCGACGGCCTCGCTGGCGCATGGGCTCCCCGAGATCGCGTGGCGCGACAGTGCCTGGATGGCGTCGCGCGAGGTCGGCGACCAGCGCAAGAAGCCGATCTCCGTCTACGAGTGCCATCTCGGCTCCTGGGCGCGCGTCCCCGAGGAGGGCAACCGCTACTTGACCTATCGCGAGCTGGCCGAGCGGCTGATCCCCTACGTCAAGGATCTCGGCTTCAGCCATATCGAGCTCCTGCCGATCACCGAGTTCCCGTTCGATGGCTCCTGGGGCTACCAGCCGGTCTCGCTCTTCGCGCCGACGAGCCGGTTCGGCACGCCGGAGGATTTCGTCGAGTTCGTGGAAGCCGCGCACGCGGCCGGGATCGGGCTCATCCTCGACTGGGTGCCGGGCCACTTCCCGAACGACGCGCACGGGCTCGGCCTCTTCGACGGCACGCACCTCTACGAGCACGCCGACCCGCGCCAGGGATTCCATCAGGATTGGGGCACGTACATCTACAATTACGGGCGCGCCGAGGTGCAGGCGTTCCTCGTCGCCAACGCCCGGTTCTGGCTCGAATACTACCATCTCGACGGGCTGCGCGTGGATGCGGTCGCGTCGATGCTGTACCTCGACTACTCGCGCAAGCACGGCGAGTGGGTGCCGAACCGCTATGGCGGCAACGAGAACCTCGAGGCCATCGACTTCATGCGCCGCATGAACGAGGCGGTGTACGCGAACGATCCTGGCACCATGACGATCGCGGAGGAATCGACCTCCTGGCCCGGCGTCTCGCACCCGACCTACACGGGCGGGCTCGGCTTCGGGTTCAAGTGGAACATGGGCTGGATGCACGACACGCTGACCTTCATCCAGAAGGAGCCGGTGCACCGCCGCTACCACCACCACAACCTGACCTTCGGGCTGCTCTATGCCTTCTCGGAGAACTTCATCCTGCCGATCTCGCACGACGAGGTCGTGCACGGGAAGGGCGCGCTGATCGACAAGATGCCGGGCGACCGCTGGCAGCAATTCGCGAACCTGCGCGCCTATTACGGCTTCATGTGGGGCCATCCCGGCAAGAAGCTCATCTTCATGGGCTGCGAGTTTGGGCAGGAGCGCGAGTGGAACCACGACCGCTCGCTCGACTGGCACCTCACGGGCGACCCGCTGCACAAAGGCTTGCAGAACCTCGTGCGCGATCTCAACGCGGCGTTCCGGTCGATCCCGGCCCTGCACGAACGCGACTGCGAGGCGGCGGGTTTCGGCTGGCTCGTCTCGGACGACGCCGAGAACAGCGTCATCGCTTGGGTGCGCCACGGCGACGATCCCGAGCGGCCCGCGATCGTTGTGGCGAACTTCACGCCTCTGCCGCGCGAGGGCTACCGCGTCGGCGTGCCGATGCCGGGTTTCTACCGCGAGGCCGTCAACACGGATGCCGCGGCGTACGGGGGCTCGAACGTCGGCAACGGGGGCGGCGTCACGGCCGAGGCGACCGAAGGGCACGGCCAGCCCTACTCGCTCACCCTTACCCTACCGCCGCTCGGGACTCTGATCCTGGAGCGGATGCCGTGACGGCCAACATCCGGGATCACGCATGACGAGCCGTTTCACCCTCGACCTCACCGGACAGGTGGCGATCGTCACCGGCGCCTCGTCCGGGCTCGGGGCCGCGAGCGCGAAGGCGTTGGCGGGCGCGGGGGCCAGGGTGTGCGTCAACTATCATCGCGACGAGCACGGGGCGCACGCGGTCCGGGAGGAGATCGAGCGCGCCGGAGGCAAGGCGATCGTGGTCGGCGTCAACGTCGCGCACGAGGACCGGGTCGAGCACCTGTTCGCGAAGACCAAGGAGGCGTTCGGCGACGTCCACATCCTGGTGGCCAATGCCGGGCTCCAGAAGGACGGCGCGTCCGATACGCTCTCGCTCAAGGACTGGAACACGGTCCTCGACGTGAACCTGACGGGGCAGTTCCTGTGCTGCCGCGAGGCGATCCGCGAGTTCCTGGCGCGAGGGCGCAAGCCCGAGGTCAGCCGGGCGCTCGGCAAGATCATCTGCATGTCGTCCGTCCACCAGGTCATCCCCTGGGGCGGCCACGTGAACTACGCGACCTCGAAGGGCGGGATCATGCTGATGATGAAGACGCTGGCGCAGGAATATGCGGGCCGCGGCATCCGCATCAACGCGATCTGCCCCGGGGCGATCAAGACGCCGATCAACCACGACGCCTGGGGGACGCCGGACGCCGAGACCAAGCTGAAGAAGCTGATCCCCTACGGCCGCGTCGGCGACCCGGAGGACATCGCGAACGCGGTCGTCTGGCTCGCCTCCGACCTGTCGGACTACGTGACGGGCGCGAGCCTCTTCGTGGATGGCGGCATGACGCTCTATCCCGGCTTCGAGGACAACGGATGAGCGCCTCGGCCGCCGCGAGGTCCGGCGACACCAAGGTCGTCGAGACGGACATTCCGGCACGGCTCGACCGGCTGACCTGGAACCGCTTCCACACGCTCGTCATCGTGTCGCTCGGCATCACCTGGGTGCTGGACGGGCTGGAGGTGACGCTCGCGGGCGCGGTGTCGGGTGCGCTGAAGGCGAGCCCCGTCCTGCACTTCACCAACACCGATATCGGGCTCGCCGGGACCGCCTACCTGTTCGGCGCCGTCACCGGAGCCCTCGGCTTCGGTTGGCTCACCGACCGCTGGGGGCGCAAGAAGCTCTTCTTCATCACGCTCGCGGTCTATCTCGCGGCGTCCGCCGCGACCGCGTTCTCCTGGAACCTGTGGAGTTTCATCCTGTTCCGGTTCCTGACCGGGGCGGGGATCGGCGGCGAGTACACGGCGATCAACTCCACCATCCAGGAGTTCATCCCGGCCAAGTATCGCGGCCGGACCGACCTCATCGTCAACGGCTCGTTCTGGCTCGGCGCCGCGCTGGGCGCGGGCGGCTCCGTCGTGTTGCTCGACCCCGCGATCCTGAGCGCGGATTGGGGCTGGCGGGTCTGCTTCTTCATCGGGGCGGTGCTGGGGCTCGGCATCCTGTTCCTGCGCACCCACGTGCCGGAAAGCCCGCGCTGGCTCGCGACACACGGCCAAGCCGAGGCGGGAAGCGCCATCGTGGCCGAGATCGAGACGCATATGCACGACCCGGCGCCCCCGGGTGAAAAACTGAAGACCGTGAAGCTCACCTCGCGCGACCACACGCCTCTGCGCGAGGTGTTCGACACGCTGTTCCGCGTCCACCGGCAGCGCTCGCTCGTCGGCCTCGTGCTGATGGGCGCGCAGGCCTTCTTCTACAATGCCGTGTTCTTCACCTACGCGCTCGTGCTGAGCGACTTCTACAAGGTGCCGGCCGACAAGATCGGCCTTTACATCCTGCCCTTCGCGGCCGGCAACTTTCTCGGTCCCGTGGTGCTCGGGCCGCTCTTCGACTCGGTCGGCCGCAAGCCGATGATCGCCCTCACCTATGCCGGGTCGGGCATCCTGCTCGCGGCCTCCGGCTACCTGTTCTACATCGACGCGCTCACCGCGACGGGCCAGACGATCGCCTGGATGGCGGTGTTCTTCGTGGCGTCCGCGGCCGCCGGGTCGGCCTACCTTACGGTCGGAGAGACGTTCCCGCTGGAGGTCCGCGCGCTCGCGATCGCGGTGTTCTACGCGCTGGGGACCGGCATCGGGGGCGCGACGGGCCCGATCCTGTTCGGGGCGCTGGTCGAGACCGGCTCCCGGAGCGCCGTCTTCGGCGGGTATCTCGCGGGTTCGCTCGTGATGGTGGCGGCGGGCCTCGTGCAGTGGCGATGGGGCGTCGCGAGCGAGGGCAAGTCGCTGGAGGACATCGCGACGCCACTCTCCGCCGTCGCCGACCCAGCCTGAGAGTATCTCTCGATCAAAGGGCGTCCTTGAGGGCGGCCCAAGTCCCTGAACGAAAAAGGGCGTCCGTGAGGGCGCCCAAGTCCCTGAAAGAAAAAGGCCGCCCGTGAGGGCGGCCGAAGTCTAGGGAGGAAACGCCCAAGGAGGGCAGTGACGCTACGCATCAGCGCCGCATCACGTCCGACAAACTTATTGTGCGACGCACCACGCCGCAAGCCCATCCGATATCGCGGGTGCGGAATTGATCGGCAGAGCATGTCCAAATCACGAGCTTCTGGCTCATACACGACCAAGACGCGCAGAGACGACAGGGTCAGACCGGGTCGAACCGGATCGGCTGCGCACCCTTGTAGAGCGTCGTGCGGCCGAGTTCGTAGAGGTTCTCGAGCCCCGACGTGATCGTGACGAAATGGTTGCCGGCAAGCTGGCCCATCTTGCTCGCGAAATGGACGCCCCCGTAGGCGAGCAGGATCTCCGTCTCGCTGATCCCGCCGGGATAGAGGATCATCTGGCCGGGCGCCGGATAGCTCGTGTGGTTCTCGTAACCCACCCCGAAATCGAGCTCGCCCAGCGGCATCCACACGCCCTCGCCGCTCCAGCGCACGTGGACGATCTCGCTGATGAACGGCAGAGCCGCCACGAACGCCGCACAGGTCTTGGGCGCGGCCGCGGTCTCGAGCCGCCCCTCGAACGCGAAGGGTCCGGCCGTGATCTTCAGGATCTGCATGGTTGAGAGATCTCCGCGTCCGAGCCTGGGCACGGATCCCTATAGCAAGGCGCAGGCGGGACGCCAGGGCGACGACGGCTCGGCACGGACAGCGATCGTGTGCGACGGCACGTGTGGAAGCGCACGGCCCCTTGGGCCAGCGCGAGCGACAATCGCAGCGTATCTTGGACACGGGACATGACGATCATCGCGCTCTTCCTCGGCCTGCGGCCACATCCTGATTACGAACGATCCCTGGAACGAGAGCGCGTGGTCAAGCGACGTGCCTTGCGGGCCCTCTTGGCCGATCTCTCCCGGTCGGTCTGATCGAAGGTCACACTGGAGCTCGGAACGACCACCCACACGGGCGGATGCCTCAGGTCAGGTCTCCTGCATGGCGGAAATAGCGCCCTCGACCGTGAGGGTGACGCCCGTCGTCGGGTAATCGAGCGAGACCTCCGCCCCGAGGCTCGACGCCAGCGTCCGGTCGATCAGCCGGCTCCCGAAACCCGTGCGGCCGGAAGGTGCGACCGGGGGGCCGCCAATCTCTGACCAGGTGAACTGAAGGCGTGGATCGCGTCCGGCCGAGACCGCCCAGGTGATCTCGACCCGGCCGTTCGGCGTCGAGAGCGAGCCGTACTTGACCGCGTTGGTCCCGAGTTCATGCAGGGCGAGCGCAAAGGAAAGCGCCGCCTTCGGGCCGACCCGCACATCGGGTCCGTCCACTTTGAAGCGCTCCGCAACGCCATTGCCATGGATCAGGACGGCGGACGCGACGAGCGATGCGAGGCTCGCCTCCGTCCAACTCGCCTGCATCAGGACATCGTTCGCCTTGGCGAGCGCCACGATACGGGCGGTAAACGCGTCCCTGGCGGCTTCGAGCGTGACGTCGCCGCGGATGGTCTGCGAGGCGATGGCCTGGACCATCGCGAGCGTATTCTTGACCCGGTGCGCCAATTCCTGGTGAAGTAGGTCCTGGCGCTCCTCGGCGAGCTTCTGCCGGGTGATGTCACGCGAGACGGAGAGGAGTTTCGCGGGCCTGCCGTCCGGGCCCATGATCGGGGTGACCTGCACGTCCCACCACTTCGGCGTCCCTGCGAAGGTCGGGGTGTGGCCCTGAAAATGACCGACGCCACCGGCCTTGGCGGCCGCAACCGCGGCCTTCGCGTCGACGTTGCTCTGATCATGCCAGAAATCCGGCCACGGACAGCCGCGGACGGCGTTGAAGTCACTGATCTCCATGAGGCGCTGGCCCGCCTCCGTCATGAAGACGAGGTTGGCATCGAGATCGAGGACCTTGATGCAGTCGGCCGACGAGGCCAGCACGCTGCGCAGGAACCCGGAATCTGTCTCTTCCGCCGAATGGTCCGAGACCGTCACGCCGATCCCGTCGGCGTCGGGGCCGCCGCGATAGAGGGTTCGTTCATGGGTTGACCAGTTGCGCCCCGAACCGGATGTCGCCGGAGATAAGGTACGGCAATGTACCCTGTTAACATGCGTCTGAGAGTTGGCAACTGGAGGTCCGGCGCTCAGCCGAGAGGTCGCGCTGTCGAGCGCACAGGCTCCGCTGAGGTGATCGCCGCGAACGCGTCCGGAAACTCCGCCTGCAGCATCGCCACCATGGTGCTACGATCGAGCATAGCGGAGGGCGGCTGTCCAGTAATCGAACGCCACCTCGCCAGAAACTCGGTCTCGCTCATGGTGGCCAAGTCATAGTGATGCAGGACGTCTCGGTTCGGCACGGGTGTGGTCTCGCTGTTCGACTCTGGTGCTATACGGCGCAGGATGCATGCCCGTGACCGACGAGACAGGCGAGGATGGTCTCGCGTCCGAAGTTCAGCCGTCCAGCGTCGCTGAGCTCAGACTTGCGCGCACCAGGCCCGTGTCTCGTTCGCCGAACTCGCGAGCCGGCCGGGTTCGACGCTCCTCGCGAGCCGCCGGACGACGAGGTGAAAGCGCTTCGAAACGTCGGTCGTGTCAGCGGGCATCGACGCGAGAGGTGCTGAGCCTTCAGGCCGACCTGCCTGCCGGTATCGGGAGCAGGCGTGCCGCCGCGACACGGGTATGCGGGCTGGGAAAGAGACTCTCACTTGCGAGCTGGGCGACGCCGCGCAGATCCTCCCCTAGTCGGGCCAGGGTCTCGGGCGGATGCTGCCCGTTGATCGTGATGCCCGAGAAGCCGAAGCGCGGCTGTCCGTCACGGTCGCCTGCGAGAGACGCGACCGTGACGAGGCCTCGGTAGAGCTGGCCGTCGTCGCGGCCCCAGCCGCGCTCTCGTGCGAGGCGCGTCTCCGCCGCGTAGTCTGCGAAGCTGGGCGGGGCTTGCCATCGCAGCGTCGCGAAGCGCCGGCGCAGCTCGTCCTCGGGCAGGTCGAGCAGCGCCGCCACGCAACGTCCGACCGCACCGACCAGCATCGGCAGCCTCAGCCCGGGCTCCATCTCGACGCGCACGGCCGTATGGGTGAAGGCCCGATCGATCAGCACGATGTGATCGTCCTGCGTGACGCGCCAGAGCACGATCAGGATGTCGTATGCCGAGGCGAGGCGCTCGATCTCGGGATGCATCAGCTCGGCATGGCTGACTCCCACGAGGCCGGCCGAAAGTTCCGCCACCGCGAGGCCGAGGGTGTAGGTCTTGTCCTGCTCGCGAAAGGCCACGAAACGGCTCCGGGCCAGCGTCCTCAGGATGTTGAAGCAGGTGCTCGGGCTGATGCCCGTTCCGCGCGCGACGGACGCAACCCCGAGCGGCGCCGTCGCGGCCGCGAGATGCCGCAGGATCCGCGTCGCGTGGACCACCGCGCCGACTTCGCGCTGCGCTGTCGTCGTCGTGTGCTCCGAGGCCGCTCTCATTTCCGATGTGGATTGCCATTCCGGCACGGGAATGACAAGAGTACCTTGGTGGGCGCGAAGCCGGTGCGACGACGTCGTTTCGGACACCGTCCCGCGAGGACGAGATCAGAGGATCGCGCAGGAGACGGCTGCGCGAGGCGAAGCGGGCGAATGGCGGTCGATTACGACAAGCTGATGAACTATCCCGTCCCGGAGGTGCGTCAGCGCCTCACGATGCGGGACACGGTCCTCTATGCTCTCTCGATCGGTCTGGCGCAGGACCCGACCGATACGCGCCAACTCGATTTCGTCGACCATCACAGGTGCTTGAGGGCGATGCCCTCGATGGCGGTCGTGCTCGGCCATCCGGGATTCTGGATCGCTGATCCGCGGACCGGGGTCGATGCCGTCCGGCTCGTGCACGGCGAACAGGCGATCTCGCTGAGGCGACCCCTTCCGGTCGAGGGAGAGATCATCGGGCGAACCCGGGTGACGGGCCTCGTGGACAAGGGGCCGGGCAAGGGCGCGCTGCTGTACTCCGAGAAGGAGGTGGTCGACGCGACGAGCGGCGAGATCCTGGCCACGACCTCCGCCTCGACCTTCCTGCGCGGAGACGGCGGCTTCGGCGGTCCGCCCGGGCCCGCGAGGCCTCCCGCACCCGCTCCGAAAGGCGAGCCGGACCTCGTGATCGACCTCGCGACGCGGCCCGAACAGGCGCTCTACTACCGCCTGAACGGCGACGACAACCCGCTCCACGCCGATCCCGCAATCGCGGCGGTGGCCGGTTTTCCGCGACCCATCCTGCATGGCCTGTGCACCTTCGGGATCGTCTGCCACTCCCTGTTGCGCGCCCTCGCGGAGTACGACCCGGCGCGGCTGCGAGACATGAGCCTGCGCTTCTCCTCGCCCGTCTTCCCCGGCGAGACGATCCGCACGGAAATCTGGCGGGATGGCGGTTTCCAGGCCCGGGTCGTCGAGCGGGACCAGCTCGTGGTCACGAACGGGCTCGCGCGTTTCGCGGCCCCGGGCGCCGGTACCTGAGCCTGCCGGCTCTCGGAGCAACGTCAAGAGGGAACACGCGATGGGATTGCTGGACGGCAAGGTGGCGATCGTCACGGGTGCGGGCGGCGGCATCGGGCGCGAGATCGCGCTCGCGATGGCGCTCGCCGGTGCGAAAGTCGTCGTCAACGACATCGGCGCGAGCCTGACCGGGGTCGGCGACCTCTCGGCGACGCCGGGCGAGCAGACGAAACTGATCATCGAGCAGCGCGGCGGCAAGGCCGCGACGAACACCGACAGCGTCGCGGACTGGAGCTCCGCAGGACGGATCGTCCAGAGCGCGCTCGATGCCTTCGGCCGTGTCGACATCGTGGTCAACAACGCGGGAATCCTGCGCGACCAGATCTTTCACAAGATGTCGCCCGAGGAGTGGCTCGCCGTCATCAACGTCCACCTCAACGGCAGCTTCTTCGTCTCGCGCGCGGCGGCCGAGCATTTCCGCAAGCAGGGTGCCGGGGCCTTTGTGCACATGACGTCGACCTCCGGGCTGATCGGGAATTTCGGGCAGGCGAACTACTCCGCCGCCAAGCTCGGGATCGTCGCCCTGTCGAAATCGATCGCGCTCGACATGCAGCGGTTCGGGGTCCGATCGAACTGTATCGCGCCCTTCGCCTGGAGCCGCATGACGAGCTCGATCCAGGCCGACTCGCCCGAACAGAAGGCGCGTGTGGCGAAGCTGCAGGCGATGGGTCCCGAGAAGAACGCACCGCTCGCAGTCTATCTCGCGTCCGACGCGGCCCGCGAGGTGAACGGCCAGATCTTCGCGGCCCGCCACAACGAGATCTTCGTGTTCAACCATCCCCGGCCCGTGCGCGGCGCCCATCGGTCCGAGGGCTGGACGCCGGACTCGATCGCCGAGCACGGCATGCCGTCGCTCAGCGCACACCTGGCACCTCTCGACCGCAGCTCCGACGTGTTCTCCTGGGACCCGGTCTGATGAGCCTGAGAGGGCAGGCCTACATCGCGGGCGCCTACGAGCATCCGACCCGCAAGGCGCCCGACACCTCAATCGCTCAGCTCCACGCCGAGGCAGCGCGCGGCGCGCTCGCCGACGCGGGCCTGACCAAAGACGACGTGGACGGCTACTTCTGTGCCGGCGACGCGCCCGGCATGGGGCCGCTCGCCATGGCAGACTACATGAACCTGCGGCTGCGCCATGTCGACAGCACGGAGATGGGCGGCTCGTCCTACATCGCGCATGTCGCGCACGCGGCGGCCGCCATCGCGATGGGACGCTGTAGCGTCGCGCTGATCACGCTCGCGGGCCGGCCCCGCAGCGAGGGACAGTCCGGCACGGCCGCGCGACCCGTCGTGGCGAACGCGCCGGAGAGCCCCTGGGAGGCGCCGTTCGGGCCGGTCACGGTGAACCTCTACGCCATGTGCGCGATGCGCCACATGCACGAGTTCGGCACGACGCCCGAGCAGCTCGCCTGGATCAAGGTCGCGGCCTCGCATCACGCGCAGCACAACCCGAACGCGATGCTGCGCGACGTCGTGACGGTCGAGGAGATCCTGGCCTCGCCGGTCATCTCCGACCCGCTGCGCCGGCTCGATTGCTGCGTCGTCAGCGACGGGGGCGGCGCGCTCGTCGTGGTGAGGCCCGAGATCGCCCGGGCTCTGCGGCGTCCGCTCGTGCGGGTGATGGGGGCGGGCGAGGCCCCGAAGGGACAGCTCGGCGGCGATGTCGACCTCACCTTCTCGGGCGCGCGCTGGTCTGGGCCGGCCGCGTTCGCCGAGGCCGGGATCACGCCGGCCGACATCAAATACGCGTCGATCTACGACAGCTTCACCATCACGGTGCTCATCCAGCTCGAGGATCTGGGCTTCTGCCCGAAAGGCGGGGGCGGACGCTTCGTGCAGGACGGCAACCTCATCGCGGGCGTCGGCCGGCTGCCGTTCAACACCGATGGTGGGGGCTTGTGCAACAACCATCCGGCGAACCGCGGCGGCATCACCAAGGTCATCGAGGCCGTGCGGCAGCTGCGCGGCGAAGCGCATCCGGCCGTCCAGGTCGCGAATTGCGACTTGGCTCTGGCGCAGGGAACCGGCGGCCTGCTGGGCAGCCGGCACGGTTCCGCGACCCTCATCCTGGAAAGGGCCTGACGCGATGACGGATCATGCGTTGCCGAACCCGCCGGTTGGCCCGGAGAGCGCGCCGTTCTTCGCGGCTGCCGGGGAGGGACGCTTCCTGATCCGGCGCTGCACGACATGCGGCAAGGCGCACTGGTACCCGCGCGCGCTCTGCCCGTTCTGCTTCGGCGAGACCGCCTGGGAAGAGGCGTCCGGCCGGGGCGCGATCTACAGCTACAGCGTCATGCGCCGCGTGCCGTCGCCGTTCGCGATCGCCTACGTGACGCTGGAGGAGGGGCCCACGATGATGACGAACCTCGTCGAGTGCGACCTCGATGCGCTCGCGATCGGACAGGCGGTCGAGCTCCTCTTCCGACCGTCCGAAGACGGCACGCCCATCCCGTGCTTCCGGCCGACCTGACGGTTGGGCGAGCGGGCCTTTGTCCTGCGCCGGTTCGGTCGTGCGGCTTGAGCCTACGTCCGACGCATTCCGCCATGAAGCCGTCGGCCGTGTGAGCCAGGACGTCGTTCGGCTCCGCGTACTGGATCAGGCGTCCGTCGCGGACGGATCGCGATCCGACTCGCCGTCTTCACCGCCTCGCGATGTCGTGGCTCATGAACACCACGGTCTTCGTCAGGGCTGCCTGGAGCTTCATCAAGATCGAGCACGTAACATGATCTGTCCCTCGAGAGATGGGCCGAGGGCGAGCACCTGGCCCACCGCAGGCTTATCGAAGGATGCCATCCGCGCGTTGAAGGTCAGCGCCGCGTAGCCGGTCGGCATCGGGGTCGAGACGACCTTCACGGAGCTCGTCTTCGTGAGCGCCGCCAGGTCCTCGTCTTGCAGCCCGATCGTGAGATCCGCATCGCCGCGCTCCACGAGATCGGCCCGCTCGCCGCATCACGAACCGATCAGCTGCGGGAGCCGGTTTCGAGCCGTTCGTGATCGGCGCACGCGCGTTTCGACGAGCACGAGATCATGCGGAGGCGCGTCGCTTGAGCTGCAGACCGGAGCGCTTGCAGTGCGCGACCAACTCGTTTTTCTGGTTGTAACCGCGATGCAGGAAGGTGACGATCCCGGCATTCGGTCGCGATTTCGACTCGCGCAGTTCGATCACCTCCGTCTCGACCCTCAGCGTGTCGCCGTGAAAGAGTGGTTTCGGGAAACGGACCTCGTCCCAGCCAAGGTTGGCGACGGCAGTGCCGAGCGTCGTCTCCCCGACGGAGATGCCGACCATCAATCCCAGCGTGAAGCAGCTGTTCACGATCCGCTGTCCGAACTCCGTCTGCGTCCGGCAGTATTCCTCGTCGAGGTGGAGGAGGGCCGGGTTGTGCGTGATCGCCGTGAACCAGACGTTGTCGGTTTCGGTGATGGTTCG
>CAHJXE010000022.1 GCA_903644085.1 Hyphomicrobiales bacterium | reverse complement strand
GCGGACGCGGCCGACCTCTTCGTGAAGCTGATGGGCGACGTCGTCGAGCCGCGCCGCGAGTTCATCCAGGATAACGCACTATCGGTCATGAACCTCGACGTGTGAGTGCGTATGCGCGTGAATACGGACCGGGCGCCGATCCGATCCGGACGTGGCGCGAGCGGTCGACGACCGTGGATGACGCGATGGGATCGAAGGAGTCCCGCTCGACCGTTCTGACCGGAGGAGGCCATGGTCGTCGCCTTCCGGTAGCCCACCCGGGTCCGACGTTTGGTCCATCTTCGACGGATGGGAAATGGCCGTGCTCCGCGGTCAGACTACTACGGCCGCAACGGGACCGGCGGCTTGTTCCAGGCGAGGGTGTTGCGCAACGTCCCGAACCGCTCGACCTTGAGCACGACCTCGTCCCCGTCCTTGAGCCACGGGAAACGATCCGCCCCGTGGCTGCCGGAGAGTTCCAGGATGCAGCCCGTCCCGACGGTCCCGGAGCCGATCACATCTCCGGGCACCAGGGGAGAACCGCGGGACGCGAAAGCGATCATCTCCGCGAAGCTCCAGCCGATCGACGACATGTTGCCGACGCTGTACTCCCGGCCGTTCACGTGGGCCGTCATCTTCAGGTCGAACGCGCGCTCCGAGATCCTGTCCGCGAGCTCGTCCGGCGTCACCAGGAACGGCCCGATGCTGGTGGCGGCATCCTTGCCCTTGCCCGGGCCGATCGGCATCCGGCGCATCTCGGCCGCCTGCAGGTCGCGTGCACTCCAGTCGTTGAAGATCGCGTAGCCCGCGACGTGCCCGAGCGCGTCGGACGGGGCGATATCCACTCCGCCGACGCCGACCACCGCGCAGATCTCGAGTTCGTAATCCATCTGCGACGTGTCGCCGTGGACCCGCACCACGTCGCCGTCCCCGAACAGGTTGTTGGGCGAGGTGAAGTAGAACACCGGCGCCTCGAACCAGTCGTCTCTCAGCGGCGCTTTCATGTTGCGCATCGAGACCTCGATGTGCTCCCGAAACGACGCGAAGTCTCGGATCGACGGCGGGTTCGGGATCGGTGGGCGAAGCCGTACATCCGCGACGCCGTGAGTCGAGGCCGGCGAACGGATCGCGTCCTCGCCGGCCTGGAGGAACCCGGTCTGACCGTCCTTCATCAAGTCGATGAGGCGGGCTCCCGGGGAAAGCGCGAAGATTGTCCCGTCCACGACCGGCCCGACGCGATCGAGCTCGGGTTCATCTGCAGTTCTGAAGGTCGCCCATTTCATAACCGATCACTCCCTCTGCTTATTGATTGATCTCGATCGACTATAATGAGCATATGTTCAACAAGCGCTTCGACTGTCAACACCGATCCCGGCGCGCTACGACGTCCTAGGTGCGAGCTTGCGTCAGGGGAACACGATGGTGAGCAGCACGGCTGCCGCGACAGGCACGCGGCCTCGTCGTCGCTTGACGGCCGAAGCGCGTCGCGCCGCGATCCTCGACACCGCCGTGGCGTTCTTCTCACGGCGCGGACCCGCGGGTTCGACGCGGGAGCTCGCGGCGGAACTCGGCGTCTCGGTTGGCCTGATCCACCGCTACTTCTCGAAGGACAGCCTGCTCGATGCCGTCTACGAGCGCGTCTTCGCATCGCGCGTCGATCCGGCCTGGGTCGCGCTCCTGTCCGACGAGCGGCTGAACCTCAAGGAGCGGCTGCTGCGGTTCTACCGCGCCTATCTGGCGGCCGTCGACGATCCGGTCTGGGCCAGGATATCGCTCCTGTCGGCGCTCGACGGCTCCATGCTCGGGCGCAAGTATCTGGACGAGCATGTCTCGGGGATCCTCGCCACGATCGCGCTGCAGCTGCGCGCTCAAGGCGAGCGGTCCGGACGTCCCTCGACCCGGGAGATCGAGCGCGTCTGGGTGCTTCACTCCGCGATCGTCTATTTCGTCCAGCGCAAGCACATCCACGGCTTCACCGGCGACAACGATATGATCGTCGAGGAAGCCGTCGACGTGTTCTGGAACGGCATCGCGAAAGATTGACACTGCGTGACGAGCTGACCTCGCGACGCTCGTCCGCTCCAAGGAACAGTGCCGCTACTTCTTCATCAGCGGACACCCGCTCTCGGCCTGGTCTCCAAACGCCTCCAGGGCAGGGATCGTACGGACAATCTTCATGTAGTCCCACTTTCCAGTCGATTCGGCCGGCGTTTTGACTTGGGTGAGATACATGTCGTGCATCATCAACCCGTTGGCCGCAATCTTGCCCCCGTGGACGAAGACATCGTCGACCGGCATGTCCCGCATCTTCACCATGACCTGATCCGCGTCGTCGGTCCCCAGGGCATCGACCGCCTTCAGATAATGGCGGACGACCGAGTAGACGCCGATCTGGTACATGCTCGGTGGCCAGCCGTAGCGCGCGATGAAGCGCTCCGACCACTCATGGGTCTTGGCGTCCTGGTTCCAGTAGAACCCGACTGTCGAGAAGAGACCCTGCGCGTTCGCGAAACCGATCGAGTCGACGTCCGAGACGGATAGGAGCATGGCGGCGAGATGCTGCTTGCCACCCGTGATCCCGAACTCGTGTGCCTGCTTGACCGACTCGATCGTGTTTCCGCTCGCGTTCGCGAACGCGATGACGTCGGCCCCGGATGCCTGCGCCTGGAGCAGGAAGGAGGAGAAATCCTGTGTATTAATGGGTGCCCGCACACTGCCGACGACCGTTCCTCCGTATTGCTTGACGACGGCCGAAGCTTCCTGTTCCAGCGAAGTTCCAAACGAGTAATCGGCCGTGATGAAGAACCACTTCTTGAAGCCCTGCTCCATGACGGACCGGGCCGTTCCGGCCGCGATCGCATGATTGTTGTAGGTCCAGAGCACGCTGTAGGGCGAACACTTGATGCCCGTCAGATCGATCGAGCCGGCACTCGAGATCAGCATCGGCTTCTTCTTCTCCCGCGTCAGATCCTGGACCGCGAAGGCGATAGCCGAATTGTTGATGTCCACGATTGCGTCGACCTTATCGATATCCAGCCAGCGCCGGGCGATCTCGACGCCGACGTCGGTCTTGTTCTGGTGGCTGCCGACGACGATCTCGATCGGAACGCCGGCAACCATGTTGCCGAACTCCTCCGCCGCCATCTTGGCGGCGATCTCGGACCCGATGCCCCCGTCCTGCGAGAGGACCCCGGAGCGGTCGTTCAGCACGCCTAGCTTGACGACCCCGTCGGAGGGCCCGGCGGTGGCGGCCGTCGCCAGAACGTGGCAGCAAACGGCTGCGAGCCAGATGGTTGAGCGCATGGCTTGTCCCCTCGTCGGTGTTTTTGGTCGGCGTTCTTGATCGGCCCGTCCCGCTCGGCTCAGGCGCTCTGGAGGTCGCCGCAGACCGAGATGGCCTGACCGGAGATCGAGCGGGCGCGTTGCGAGCACAGGAAGAGGATCTGGTCCGCGATCTCCTCGGCTGTGACCATGGTCCTCAGCGAGGTATGCGCGAGCAGCGCATCCCGGGCCTCGTCATAGGTCGTCCCGAGGGCCTTCGCCCGCGCGACCAGCACGCGCTCGATCCGGTCTCCCTCGACCAGGCCCGGGAGCACCGCGTTGACCCTGATCTTGTGCTGTCCGACTTCCGCGGCCAGCGACTTCGTGAACCCGACCACGCCCCATTTCGACGCGACGTAGGGAGAGCGTGTCGGCACGCCGAGGCGGCCGGAGATGGACGACAGGTTGACGATCGACGCGTTCGCGCTCTGCTTGAGCAGGGCGATCGCGTGCCTCGCGCAATTGAACTGGCCGATCAGGTTGACCACGATGCAGCGGTCCCACTCGAGCGGCGGCTGGTCCTCGACCATTGCCGTCGGCCCCGCGATACCCGCATTGTTGACGAGCACATCGAGACCGCCGAGTTCGGTCTGCGCATCATCGAACAGACGGGCCACCGCGTCCCGGTCGGCGACATCGGCCACGGTCGACGTGATGGCCGGGTCGGTCTCGGCCAGTCGGCCGAGTTCCGCCTCGTCGACATCGCAGATATGGACTTTCGCGCCTTCGCCCACGAAGGCGCGCGCGATCGCGCGTCCGATACCCGTCGCGCCTGCCGTGACGATGACGCGCAATCCGACGAGTTGAAGTTCCATCGTCCTTCCTCCCAAGGAACGTCCTCTTGGCGCCGCCGCCGCTCGGTCATCGAAAACCGCGATGCGCGCCGGCGAGGACCGAACGGCCTTGCCGGCCGGCTACGGATCATCAGGAAGGTTGCGGCAGGCGTCTCGTCGCAGCCTCTCGATGAACACGTATCCGTTAGCCCGCCCGTGGTGAGCGATTGCTCATTACGCCTAAAGCTGCGCCCAGATGGACGATCGCACCAGTTCGACTTTAGTCACGTCGCCGAAGGACGATCCTCGGCGGTCGCGATCATCGCGATCGACGCGGGTGATATTGCCTGGATCAGAGGTGTCCGCTCCTCATCGTGGGGCGCCCTTATTGTTTTGGGGCTGAGGTTCAGGGGGCAGGTAAGCTCGGCTCTTGCCGGTCGTGCCGGTCGTCTTGGTCGTCGAGTTCGCCCTGCGTCGTCTCGATCGCGTCGGCGTCGGGATCGTGGTTCCTGCCGCTCTCACACCCATGACGCTGAACGGGCGTCGCGGCTGGTGTGGCTCCGCCGTCAGCCCGTTCGATGATCCGCGGCCGCCGAGATCTCGCTCCGACGCCGGAACGAAAGCTTCCCACCGGCCATTGCGCGCACATCGCCTCGACCGATGAGATCTGGATGGGTCGGATGTTCTCCATCAAAGGTCGTCTGTAACGATCGCTGACACGCTTCGTCGACCCCGCTTGCCGCGGCACCGCGATCACGCTCCGTCGGGTTGAAGCAGGTGCTTGATCGGAGAACGACCATGGACGGCACGCTCGAGATCTCGACCACGCTCACGATCCAGGACAGGATCGAGGCGGCCCTGTGGGTCACCCGCGGAGCTCACGCGCGAGCCCGCGGGCGGAAGCTTTTCTTGGGCGTCGTGCTCACCCTGGCAGGTTGCGTCGTCGGCCTCTTGGCCGGATGGGCGGGCGGGACGGAGAGCCTCCTCGACGTCCTTCGGCTGACGCCCGCGATGCTGCGCACGCCGTTCGGTTTGCTGCTCGCGATTCTCCTGACGGTCCCGGTCGGTCGATACGTCCTCCACAATCGGCTCGGCCGACGACGCATCGCACGCTGGATCGCCACGGAGCAGGGCGCCGAGACGGTCTCGTTCGTGTATCGGATCGATGCGTCGGGCGTGACTGTCGAGGACGCGGCCGGCTCCATCCACGTCGCCCGAGCCGGTATCGCCGGCTTGGACGAGACGGCGGGCGCCTTCTACATCAGGTGTACCGGCGTGTTCCCGTCGAGCCTGATCATGCCCAAGCACGACGTCGTTCCGGCTGTTCAGGATCGCGTCAGGGCGGCGCTCTCGGCGATGGCGGGCGACACCTCCGGCCCGGCCGCCCTTGCCTGGACAGGCGATCCCGGAGCTGAACGAGCTGTCGAGCTGAGCTACGATCAGACCCGCGAGGACTTGGCGGCGTCCCTCTGGCAGACCTGGAACACGCCCTCCGCCCGGCGGCGGCGCGCCTGGGTGATCGTCGCGGTCACGATCGGCGTTGCTCTCACCATCCCGGCCTTCGCGACGCTCGACTGGCTTCTCGACTCGAACCCGGACGCGTTGGCCACGCTGATCCGCGAGCTGCGCGATGATGCCTGGAAGAGCGCGCTGGTTGCCGTCGCTCTCGGCGCGGGATCATGGATCCTGACGCAGCGGCTGATCCGCAGGCAGGCGCTCGCGCTCGCCGCGTCGCAGGCCGGGGGAGGGCAGCCGGCCCGGTTTGCCCTCGGTCCGCACAGGTTCGTCCTCGCGATCTCGCACCCGGTGTGGCGCTACGGCTGGCAGAGCGTGCGAGGCTACTGCGAGAGCGCCGACCACGTCTTTCTCAAGCTCCGCTTCGGTCAGGTCATCCCGCTGCCCCGGCGCGCGTTCGATCCGCCGCGGCTCGCCGCGATGCGACGTCTCGTGGCCGAACACGGGCCGGGCATCGAGCACGGCTTGAGCTCGTGAGCGAGGTAAGCCGGCCTCATGCGCCCCGGAGCTTTCCCTACGCGGCCCGGGCGGCCGAGGTGACGGCCGCGTCCCACGCGCTCCGGGCGACCGCTCGGGCGCTGCACGACCGTCGGGATCCGTCCGACCCCGCGACGGTCGCCTGGATGGAGGCGATCGCGCGCTTCGACCTTGCGATCAGGAGGGCCTACCCGCCCGGCTTTCGAGAAGCGTTCGATGCGCTCCGGTCCGGCGATCTCTCAGGGCTGGAGATGGCCATCGCGTTTCTGGAGGCGGATCCGTTCTTCTTCCGCTCCGGCTACGTGAAGGCGGACCTGATCGCGTTGATCTCGCGACAGCCGCTGACGGAGACGCAGATGTCGCGGCTTAGACAGGTCGTCATCGCCATCGTCGACCGGCGCGACGGCCGGGAGTTTCGACGCTACTGCCATCTCGCCCGGCATGTCGACGATCCGGAGTTGCGCCGCGACCTCGACGCCCGATATCGATCTGAGGACGCGAACGTCCGACGACGCGCCGCGTGGGTGCTCGCTGCCCTCGGGTCCGGTCCGCACGCAGAGACGAGCGCAACTCCGTCAACCCCGTCGCGTTGAGCCAGGTGTCGCGATGGATAGTCGCCGGAGGGCATCTTGGCCAAAGCGCTGATCGCGACGGCCTTCGCGGCCGGACTTATCGGGCCGGTCCAGGCCGGGGAGAGGCTCAAGCTTCCGCTCTTCGACGTGAGCCTCGTCCTCCCCGAGAAGTGGACGGGCGACACGCCCGAGCCACGCCCGATCCCCGCCAAGGCCGAGCACGATTTCCAGGTTCAGCTCACGGCCACGTGCCGGAGCGTCGTCTGCAAGACTTCGCTCGATACCTGCACGGTTAAGACCTACGACGACATCATGCCGCTCTACGACATCGTGGCCGGACTCATGTTGTTCCCCACACGGGCGAAGATGGACAACACGACGACGCACGTCCTCGCCTGGACGAGCGCGAACGCGACCGTCGCGAAGCCGCTCGGCCGCGAGACGCTCGGTCGGCACAGCTGGTACACGATCGAGACGAACGCCGCGCCGGGCCACAAGTCCGTCCTGCATGCACGAACCGTCATGGACGGCCGTTACATGTGGGTGCTGTGCCGGACCTGCGCGACCGACGAGCACCGGTTCGACACGGCACGCCAGCTGATCGCCTCCATCGAGATCGACGAGCGCTAGGAGCGGTTCGGGCTTCTTCCGAGTCGTCTTGGTCACCTTGTCCCTGCTCGGCGTGTCGGCGGCTCGGGCGAGCCCGCCCAGGCGCCGAGGCTGAACTCCAGGCCGCCTTCGCGGACCTCGTCGCCCTGGCTCGCCGGACCCGGCAGGCCGGGGATCTGCCGCGATTGTCCGAGCCCGAAGGCGCGCGCGTGCTCGGCCGCGTGTGGACATGCGCGCGATCCTGGGTGCGCCGCCCTGCGCGGCGGCCGACACCCCCTTGCTCATCGAGATCCTCAACGAGCAGAATGCGATCTACAACAACTACCTCCTGTCCACGCCCGAACCCGGCACGTTGCCCGACACGGCCGCGACCGGAACGTGCATCGCCGCAGCTTGCTCGAGCCGGCGAGCACCTTTGAGATGGCTCCGGTCTGCGGCAGCGCTCGCGCTTCGGCGAAAAGGCTTCGCGCCACATCGGCCGTGCCGAGTGCGACTTGCGCCTAACCCAGGAATCCGCGCGAGCAGCGGATCGGCGTCGCCCAACTCGGCCTCGAGCCCCGGCCATCGCGAAGACCAGAAAACTTTCCGCATCCAGGACGTCGGACCTGACCTTCCCCGCAGCACGTTCGCTCTCTTCGTCGAACGCCTGCGACACCGCTCGCCAGATGATCCGCTCATCGACGCTACCGGGTCGGACGCCGAGTCGGCCGTCGTACGTCCGAGATCTTGGCTGGGGCGCCAGGATTCGAACCTGGGAATGTCGGTACCAAAAACCGATGCCTTACCACTTGGCGACGCCCCAATCGGCGGCACACATAACGTTGCCGCCTTCGGCTGACAATCACGGCCGAGCGTGAGCGAATGACGCGCGCGCGGGAGCGCGCGGTGGCTCACGACGATCCGACCCTTGTCTAATCCGGTCGGGGATGGAACATCCTCGCGGAACGCGACCTCCGATCGCGAGGATCGGGAGATATCATGTCCGGTGCGGCGTCCGTTCCGAGCGAACCCAAACGCGGGCAGGACACGTCCGATCCGGCCCTGTCGATCGCGTCGCGGCCCTGGCTCGCATCCTACCCAAACGGCGTCCCGGCCGAGATCGATGTCGCGGCGGTCGGCACGGTCGTGGATATTTTTCGGGTCAGCGTCGAGCGCTACCCCGAACGGCCTGCGATCGAGAGCTTCGGTATACGCCGCACTTACGGCGAACTCGCGCGGGATGTCGCGGCGGTTGCCTCTTGGCTCGAGCGGAGCGGTCTAGCCAAGGGCGACCGCGTCGCGATCATGCTCCCGAACGTCGCTGCCTACCCGGTCATCCTGTTCGGCGCGTTGATGGCGGGCGCGACAATCGTCAACGTCAACCCGCTCTCCACACCGCGCGAACTCATCGGGCAACTGAACGACAGCGGCGCGAGAACCATCTTCGTGCTGGAGAACGTCGCTTGCACGCTGGAGGCGTCGCTCCCCGCGATCGACGTGCCTCACCAGGTCATCGTCCGCCCCGGCGACCTGCTCGGCCCCAAGGGCGTGCTCGTCAACCTCGTGTCGCGCTATATGAAGCGTGCCGTGAAGACGTTCCGGCTGCCCGCCTCCGTCACATTCGCGGAGGTCATGCGGCTTGGCCGCCTGACGCCGCCCGCCCGCGTGACGATCGATCCCGAGGACGTGGCGTTCCTTCAATATACGGGCGGCACGACAGGTACCGCGAAAGGCGCCATCCTGACGCATCGCAACGTCGCGGCGAACGTCTCCCAAATCGAGGCGTGGAGCCTCCCGACACTGGGATCTCAGGCCCAAATCATGGTGACGGCGCTGCCGCTCTACCACGTCTTCGCGCTGACCGCCTGTTGCCTGCTGATGATCCGGCTCGGCGGGTGCCAGTTGCTTGTCGCCAACCCGCGCGACCTCAAGGGCTTCGTGAGGACCCTACGAACGCGCCCTTTCACATGCCTGTCCGGCGTGAACACGCTCTACAACGCGCTCGCGCACGCGCCCGGGATCGGGTCCGTCGATTTCTCCCGGCTGGTCTTCTCGGTCGCGGGCGGCATGGCGACCCAGAGGTCGGTCGCCGAGGCCTGGAAGGTGCTGACGGGCCGGCCGATCGTGGAAGGCTACGGCTTGTCGGAAACCTCGCCGGTCGTCACCGTAAACCGGCTCGACCTCCAGGATTTCACCGGCACGATAGGCTACCCGATCCCGTCGACCGAGGTGTCGATCCGCGATTCCGAGGACCGGGCCGTCGAATTGGGCAGGGCGGGCGAACTCTGCGTGCGTGGCCCGCAGGTCATGCGCGGGTACTGGAGGCGCCCGGAGGAGACCGCTTCCGTCACCACGAGCGACGGCTTCTTCCGCACGGGCGACATCGCGGTCATGGAGCCGGACGGTGCGATCCGCATCGTCGACCGCCTGAAGGACATGATCCTCGTGTCAGGCTTCAACGTCTACCCGAGCGACGTCGAGGCCGTGATCGCGGACCATTCCGGCGTCGCGGAGGTCGCGGTCGTGGGCGAGCCGTCCGACACGACGGGCGAGCGCGTGGTGGCCTACGTCGTGAGGCAGGACGCGACTCTGGACGCAGCGGTGCTGACCGCCTGGTGCCGGGAGCGGCTCGCCGGCTACAAGATGCCGCGCCGCATCGCGTTCCGGGACGAGTTGCCGAAGACGAATGTCGGCAAAGTGCTGCGGCGAGCCCTGCGAAACAGTCCTGCGGCGGATTGATCCGGCCGGGACGTAAACTTTAGGCCCCGTCGTCCGTATATAAGATAGCACGGAGACGGTACACACGATGTTGATCAAGCGACGCAAGGGCTGGGAGATCCGCGAGAGCGAGGTCACGCCCGAGAGCGTGTTCATGACACGCCGCTCGATCGTGGCCGGGGGTTTGAGCATTGCTGGTGCGGCCGCCTTTGGGATCGCGCCCGCCTTCGCGGCAGCCGATCCGACGGCGGACCTCTATCCGGCGAAACGCAACGACGCCTTCAAGCTCGACCGCGAGGTCACGCCCGAGAAGATTTCGGGCGACTACAACAACTATTACGAGTTCAGCACGTCGAAGAGCTTGGCGTCCTTGGCGGCGAACCTGAAGACGCGGCCCTGGTCGGTCGCGATCGACGGGCTCGTCGAGAAGCCGATGACGATCGCGATCGACGATCTCATCCGCAAGATGCCGCTGGAGGAGCGACTCTATCGGCATCGCTGTGTCGAGGCTTGGTCGATGGCGGTGCCGTGGACGGGTTTCCCGCTCTCTAAGCTCGTCGCGCTCGCGAAGCCGACATCTGGCGCGAAGTACGTGGTGATGCAAACCTTCATGGACCGTGCCCAGGCGCCCGGCCAGAAGCAGTTCTGGTATCCCTGGCCCTATACCGACGGGCTCACGATGGAGGAGGCGAACAACGACCTCGCCTTCCTGGTGACGGGCGTCTACGGCAAGCCGCTTGGCAACCAGTACGGTGCGCCGATCCGTCTCGCGGTGCCGTGGAAATACGGGTTCAAGTCGGTCAAGGCGATCACCAAGGTCACCTTCGCGGCCGAGCGCCCGAAGACGTTCTGGGAGGGGCTACAGGCCTCGGAGTACGGGTTCTGGGCGAACGTGAACCCTGAGGTCCCGCATCCGCGCTGGAGCCAGGCGGACGAACGCTTCCTGACGACGGGTGAGAGGCGTCCGACGCTTCTCTTCAACGGCTACGGCGATTACGTGGCGGATCTCTACAAGGACCTGAAGAACGAGCGCCTCTGGGCCTGACGCACGAGACGCGTCAGCGTGAGGCCAGGATCTCGGCTACCTGCGGCACGTCCTTGTCGCCGCGCCCCGACAGGTTGATGACCATCAGGTGATCGGCGGGCAGGGTCGGGGCGAGTTCCGTGACCTTGGCGATGGCGTGCGCGGGCTCGAGCGCCGGGATGATCCCTTCGAGCCGCGCCAGCAGACCGAAGGCCTCCAGAGCCTCCTCGTCGGTCGCCGAAAGATAGGTGACGCGACCCGACTCGTGCAGCCAAGAATGCTCGGGACCGATGCCCGGATAGTCGAGGCCAGCCGAGATCGAGTGTGCGTCGGTGATCTGCCCGTCGCCGTTCTGAAGGAGGTAGGTGCGGTTGCCATGGAGCACCCCCGCCCGCCCGCCCGCGATGGAGGCTGCGTGCAGCCCCCCCGCGACGCCGTGTCCTGCCGCCTCGACGCCGAAGATTCGGACCTCGCGATCGTCAAGGAAGGGGTGAAAGAGGCCGATCGCGTTCGAGCCGCCCCCGATGCATGCGACGAGGGAATCCGGCAGCCGGCCCTCGGCCTCCATCATCTGGTCGCGAACCTCGTGGCCGATGATCGATTGAAAGTCGCGCACCATCATCGGGTAGGGGTGCGGGCCGGCGGCCGTGCCGATGCAGTAGAAGGTGTCGGCCACGTTGGTGACCCAGTCGCGCAAGGCCTCGTTCATCGCGTCCTTGAGCGTGCGGGTGCCGGACTGGACGGGCACGACCTCGGCGCCCAGCATGCGCATGCGGTCCACGTTCGGCTTCTGCCGCTCGACGTCCACGGCTCCCATATAGACGATGCATCCGAGCCCGAACCGGGCGCACAGCGTCGCGGTCGCGACGCCGTGCTGGCCCGCGCCCGTCTCCGCGATGATGCGGCGCTTGCCCATGCGACGTGCCAGCAGGATCTGGCCCAGCACGTTATTCACCTTGTGCGAGCCGGTATGGTTCAACTCCTCGCGCTTGAGGTAGATCTTAGCTCCGCCGAGGTGCTCCGTCAGGCGCTCCGCGAAATAGAGCGGGCTCGGACGGCCGACATAGTGGGTCAGCATGCCGGCCATCTCGCCCTGGAACGCCGGATCGATCCGCGCCTCGCCGTAGCAGCGCTCCAGATCGAGGATCAGCGGCATCAGGGTCTCGGCCACGAAGCGGCCGCCGAAGATGCCGAACATGCCCCGCTCGTCGGGGCCGGACCGGAAGGTGTTCGGGTTCTGGATCGCGGTCAAGCGACTCTCCTCGTCTGATCTGCCGCGAACGCCGCGCGGGCGGCCGCCACGAAGGACCCGATCTTCGCCGGATCCTTGATGCCGGGCGCAGTCTCGACCCCCGACGACACGTCCACGGCCCGGATGCCGGTCGCGACGACCGCGCGGCCGACGTTTCCGGTATCCAGCCCACCGGACAGCATGATCGGCCCGGCCGGGTCAAGCGCAGGCAGCAGCGACCAATCGAACGCGACGCCGTTGCCGCCGGGCAGGATCGCGCCCCGGGGCGGCTTCGCGTCGAGCAGGACGCGGTCCGCGACCGCGAGATACGCGGCCACTTGGCCGAGATCCGCCGCATCCGCGATGCCGAGCGCCTTCATGACGGAGCGGCCCGTGCGGGTCCGGATCGCCGCTACCCGCTCCGGGGTTTCGTGCCCGTGCAGTTGGATCAGGTCGGGATCGATCGCGTCGAGCGCCTCGCCGAGTTCGGCGTCGGTCGGGTCCACCACGAGCAGAACGCGCGAGGCGCGGCCTCGCGCACGGCGCGACAGGTCCCGTCCGAGCGCGAGATCGACATGGCGCGGCGAGCGCGGGAAGCGCACGAACCCGACCATGTCCGCCCCCGAAGCCAGCGCTGCATCGAGGGTCGCGCCTGTTGAGAGGCCGCAGATCTTGATGAGGGCTGTCATGAGCCGGTCGCGTCGATGACGACGAGGAGATGATCGATCTGATCGACGAGCCGATGTAGGTCGTCCGTTGCGATGCGCTCCAGCGTGCTCGGGTCGACGTGCCAATATTCTTGGATGAGGCGTTTTCGCATTCCCCGAACGAGCGACCAAGGCATATCGGGGCCAAGACCTTTCACATCGCCGGATACGGCACCGAGCGCTTCCGCGGCGATCAAGTGGTCAAAGATGAATGATTGACGCAGCAGACGCGTCGCGAACGCCGCCGACCCGTTATCCCGCGCAGTCGCGATTGCATGGGGGACGTGGTCACGAGCATCCCTCAACCGCTGACGATCGTCTTGGCTCACAAGAGCTCTGCTCTTTCGGGTAGGTCGGTCGCCTCCTGACCGTGCAACTCGCTGACCAGGACGATGCCGACCGGGCGGCCGAGCAGATTCGACAGATCGATCTCCGCCTGAACGAGCCCGAAATAAGACAGGCCGTCGCGTTTCCCTGCCAATAGGTCGAGTGCCTCGGCCCCGATAACGTGAGCGGCCGTCCCACGCGGAAGGAGTCCGATCACCTTGAGCGGGTGCTTTGCCTCGACCGTCGCAACATGATGACGAAGGATTGCACGATGCGGTACGGGCGCATTCATCGAGACACCTGACCAGTTGACCTCAGGGCCCCATATACGCCGCGAAGGTGTCCTTGTAACGCGCGTCCCAGCGCGACAGGGCGGGGCGGTTCTGGACGATGTCGTCCGCCGCCCAGCGGATGCGCTTCTCGTCCGTTTCGCGCGCGACGTCGTTGTCGGGGCAGAGGATATAGAACTCGCCGCGCCCGATCGCCTCCAGCATGAAGGCGACCGTCTCCTCCGGCGTCCAGGCGGCGTCCGGCTTCTCGGTCACGCCGCGCGCCTTCGTGAGGCCCGTATAGACGAAGCCCGGGATGAGAAGATGCGCCGTCACCCGGCAACCCTCGCGCGACCGGAGTTCGTGCGCGAGGCTCTCGGTCACGACCTTCACGCCCGCTTTCGAAACGTTGTAGGGCGTGTTGCCGGGCGGCGTCGTGATGCCCTGTTTCGAGCCGGTATTGATCACGAGCGCCGGCTCGTTCCGCTCCACGAGGGCGGGCAGGAAGGCCTGCACCCCGTTGATCACGCCCCAGAGATTGACATCGAGTATGCGCCGCCACGTCTCGATCGAGCTCGCGAAGCGCCCGCCCGCCTCGATACCGGCATTGTTCATCAGCACGTCGACACGGCCGAACCGCGCGAGCGCCCGCTCCCGTAGGCTCTCGACCTCCTCGATCCGGCTCACATCCGTCGTGATGGCGAGGACGTCGTCTGCCCCGCCGGGTGCCGCGGCGGAGATGGCCGCGACGGCGTCGTCCAGTGGCGCGACATCGGCCAGCACGATCCGCATCCCGAGCGACGCGAAACGGGTTGCGGCCGCGAGCCCGATGCCGCTCGCAGCTCCCGTCACGATCGCGACATGACCGGGCTCGATTGCAGGATGATGCGGCATGATGGATCCTTCGACGACTTGATACGACATCGCGTCTGATCGCTCCGTCGAGCCTTGGCCAGACGATCGGTCAAGCGAGATGGTCTTCGGGCCGGGACCGACCGACCCGAGCGACGCGATTGTCTCGACCTGACGACGCTGTCGATCTCTCTGCCGGGACGACCGGACGGTTCAGATCGAGGCCGAGGACCTCGGGACCGGAAGACCGGCGCGGACAGGCAAGGGACGATCCGCAACCGGGCGCCCAGCCGAGACCGTGGCCCTCAATCGATCGGCTTCCGCCTTCAGGCGATTGACCTCGCGATGAGAGTAGCGTCGAGCCCGACGATGCTTAGCCCCGGCGATCCAGGAGCCGGTTCCCCCGAGCAGGACGCCGAGCAAGAGGGCCGCGAAGAGGAAGACGAAAAGCGGCTGCGTCACGCCGAGTTCGGGTACGCCGCTGGAGAACGGGTCGAGCGACATGGTCACCGCATGCCGGTTCGCGATTGCCAGGAGGATCAGCACGATCGCGACGGGCAGGAGGACGAGGCCCTTTAGAAACGCGATCACGTCGATGCCCTAAAATGAACCGTGGTCGGGAATGGCGGTCGCCGACCACCAGGTTCAAGCTCCCGCATCGCCGCCATCCCCCGGTTCGAGGTTCAGCCGCTTGCGCATATCCTTTCCAGTCTTGAAGACCGGAATCAGCTTCTCGCAGACGGACACGGCCTCGCCGGTCCGCGGATTGCGGCCGCTGCGCGCGTCGCGCTTCTTGACCGAGAACGCCCCGAAACCTCGAAGCTCGACGCGATCTCCGCGCCCGAGCGCATCACCGATCGTGTCGAGGATCGCCCCCACGATGTTCTCCACATCTCGTTGATAAAGATGAGGATTCTGGGCTGCGATCCTCAGCACGAGCTCCGACTTGATCATCTTGCAATCGAGCTCTGACCCGTCATCGATCCGCCGGAGGCTGCCAAATCGCCAACAGACCGTCAAGCTTGACCACGTCGGCCGATGTCGCGAACCGCCGAAGCAAGATGCCCGCCTCGTCAAGTCCCATCAAGTCCGCCCCCACTGCGGCTTTAGACCAGAACGAGAAGTCAGATGAGCCTCGTGGCTTCCAATCGGTGACCGGCAAGTCGTGCGGGACCCCCTTCTCGCGCTCGAGCCAGGCGACCGCGTCGCGCTCGGTGCCGAGCTGGTCGACGAGCTTCAAGGGCACGCCTTGCCTCGCACTGAAGACGCGCCCGTCAGAGACCGCCGTCAGTTCGGCTGGGGACATGCCGCGGCGCTCCTGCACCAGTTCCTTGAACCACGCGAATGTGTCGTTCACCACCGATTGCAAGGCCGCGATAGCCTCCGGGGGAGGCGTCGTGAACCCGGACGGCTCGGCCTTGATCGGGCTCGACTTCACGGCCGATACGCTGACGCCGATATTGGTCAGGAGCTTGGAGAAGTCCGGGTACTGGAACAGGACGCCGATCGAACCGACGAGCGAGGTCTCGCGCGCCACGATCCGGTCGGCCGCGAGCGCCGTAATGTAACCGCCGGACGCCGCGAGCCCGTCCACGAAGGCGACAGTCGGCTTCTTGGCCGCAAGGTCGCGAATGCCGCGATAGAGCTCCTCGGAGCCGGTCGTCGTCCCACCGGGCGACGAGATCGAGATCACCACGCCCTTGACGGAGGGCGCGTCGCCGACCCGCCTGAAGAGTTCCGTCATGCGCTGGTCGCCCGTGATGACGCCCGTGATGCCGATGCGCGCGATCTGCGAACGGCCGGCCCCGAAGGCGCCCGATCGGCCTGCCGCGAACAGGCCCCCGCCGATCACCGCCAGGATCGCGACCGCGAAGGCGACCACCCGCCAGAAGGTCAGCTTGCGCCGCAGACGGCGTCGGTCGGCAATCGTCTCGGCATCGGCAACCATGCGGCGTCACAATCCTCGGGCGGCTCGGTTCGGAACGGCCGCACCCTAGTCCCGACCGCAGGGGCGTCGCAAGCCGCCGCCGCGAGAACCGGGCCAGTACGGCATGCGAGGATTGCGGCTACGCAAGCCAAGAACGAGAAAGGCCCGCGCGAAGGTGTCGCGCGGGCCTCGTTGATCGTCCGTCCGGCCCGGAGGCCGAAGGATTACTTCTTGTCGGTCGTACCGGCCTTCTTGAGCGCAGCGCCCAGGATCTCGCCGAGCGACGCGCCGGAATCGGAGGAGCCGAACTGCGCGATCGCCTCCTTCTCCTCGGCGACCTCGAGCGCCTTGATCGAGAGCTGGACGCGGCGCGCCTTGCGGTCGAACATCGTCACTCGCGCGTCGACCTTCTCGCCGGCCGCGAAGCGGTCGGGTCGCTGGTCGCCGCGGTCGCGGGCGAGCTCGGCCCGGCGCACGAAGGCCGTGAGGTCGGTATCGACGATCTGCACCTCGATACCCGAATCCTTGACCTCGAGCACCTCGCAGGTGACGACCTGACCCTTCTTGATCTCGCCGGAATCCGCGAAGGGGTCGCCCGCGAGCTGCTTGATGCCGAGCGAGATGCGCTCCTTCTCGACGTCGATGTCGAGAACCTGGGCACGCACCATGTCGCCCTTCTTGAAGTCGTCGATCGCCTGCTCGCCGGGACGGTTCCAGTCGAGATCCGACAGATGGACCATGCCGTCGACGTCGTTCTCGAGTCCGATGAACAGGCCGAACTCGGTCTTGTTCTTGACCTCTCCCTCGACCTCGGAGCCGACCGGGTGCGTCTCGGCGAAGGCCTCCCACGGGTTCTGGAGCGTCTGCTTCAGCCCGAGCGAGATCCGCCGCTTCACGGGATCGACCTCGATGATCACGACCTCGACCTCCTGGGAGGTGGAGACGATCTTGCCCGGATGGACGTTCTTCTTCGTCCAGGACATCTCCGAGACGTGGATCAGACCCTCGATACCCGGCTCCAGCTCCACGAAGGCCCCGTAATCGGTGATGTTGGTGACGCGCCCCTTGAGCTTCGCATCGACCGGGTAGCGGGCCGCGATGCCCTCCCACGGATCGGCGAGGAGCTGCTTGATGCCGAGCGAGATGCGGTGCGTCTCGTGGTTGATCTTGATGATCTTGACCTTCACGGTCTGGCCGATGTTGACCACCTCGCTCGGATGGTTGACCCGGCGCCACGCCATGTCGGTGACGTGCAGGAGGCCGTCGATCCCGCCGAGATCCACGAACGCGCCGTACTCGGTGATGTTCTTGACCACGCCGTCGATGACCTGTCCCTCTTCGAGGTTGGCCACGAGCTCGGAGCGCTGCTCGGCGCGGCTCTCCTCGAGGACGGTGCGGCGCGACACGACGATGTTGCCGCGGCGGCGATCCATCTTGAGGATCATGAAGGGCTGGGGCGTCGACATCAGCGGGCCGACGTCGCGCACCGGGCGGATATCCACCTGGGAGCGCGGCAGGAACGCGACTGCTCCGTCGAGGTCGACCGTGTAGCCGCCCTTGACCTGGTTGAAGATCATTCCGTTGACGCGCTCGTTGTTCTCGAACGCCTTCTCGAGCTTGACCCAGCTCTCTTCGCGACGCGCCTTGTCGCGGCTGATGACGGCCTCGCCGAGCGCGTTCTCGATGCGCTCCAGGTAGACCTCGACCTCGTCGCCGACCTTGATCGGCGTGTCGCCCCGGCCCGGGCCGACGAATTCCTTGAGGGCGACGCGGCCCTCCGTCTTCGCGCCGACATCGATGACGGCGACGTCCTTCTCGATCGCGACGACGCGACCCTTGACGACCGAACCCTCCTGGACCTCGTCCCTCTCGAAGGACTCGGCCAGAAGCGCCGCGAAATCCTCACGGCCCGGCGATTGCAAAGCTGCTGACATTCTCTCTCCTGAGACCCCGCAGGGTCCGTGCGCCGACGGCTCGTGTTGCATGTCCGGTCCCGGCCATCGCCGCCCCGAATGCCTCACGGGCCTTCCAGAGCGAGCCGCCTTGTCGGCGGGCCGGCGCGTCATCGACGGTCGGGAACGGTGTTCCGTGACACGGAGCAAGCGGTGCGAACACCTCATCTGTCCGATGTCATCGTAACGAACTTGGTGTAATCGATCGGACGGTCAGCGACAAGTTGGTTTCGCAATTGCGCTGACGATCAGGAGAACCCGATGCGAATGGCCGGCAGCAGGATGCATGTCCTGGACTGGTTGGATAGCGGCGTCTTTGTACCCTCGATGAATGCCATGATCCGCAATACCGGTGTATTCATGCCCGCAAGTGGCGAACGCATGCCGGCCGGATGGACAGACCGCGACGAAGCCCGTTTTGGGAAAGCCAGCGGCACACTTCTCGACGCCGATGAGAGCAGGACCATCCTGGATTGGTGGCTGGCGAAATCGTCGGGAGCAAACGTTCCCAACTGGGATCTCGCGTGCTCGGCCCTGTTTGATGGAGATCAGCGAGCGCTCGTGCTTGTAGAGGCAAAAGCTCACGTCCAGGAGTTCACAGCCAGTGCCAGCGGCAAGTCGACCGGTAATCCGCAAAACGATTACAGCATCGGGCGTGCAATCGACGAAGCGGCAGCCGATCTCTTACAGCGCGGTCACACCGTCGGCATATCTCGCGATCGATGGTACCAGTTCTCGAACAGGGTCGCCTTCGCGTGGAAGTTGGCATTAGAGGGACTTCCGACTGTCCTCATCTACTTGGGATTCCACGGCGATCTCGGCATCAGCGATATTGGTAAGCCGATCCGTAACGACGATCAGTGGAGGGAACTCGTTGTCTCGACATTGAACTCGGAAGGCATATTTCCGGCCGGGCTTTGGGAGCAGCGCATCGACACCGGGGGCGCCCCGTTATGGGTGCTGGTACGCTCGCGCGAATGCCTGCGACAGTCGAGGTTACGCACCTCGACCGAGGGGTTCACATTCGACGAGCACGGCATGCCGTCCGATGTCGAGTTCTGGCGGGACGAGATTAGCGACGCTGGAAGCTAGGCCGCTCTGAGCAATGCGAACGCCACGACGATAATCGCAACCTGAGCCGCGAGCATCGCCCCGAGCATGCGCGTCCAGAACAGAGTTAGTCTGCAGGCCGCCGCGAAGTCGTTCTCACTCGCCCTGCCCGACTCTTTCAGGCGCAACGCGATCATATGCCATGCTTCAGGTCCGCTCGGAAGGCTCCGCCGTTGCAAGGCCGCGCGGCACGCTGCTAAGCTCCGATCTCCGGAGCCCGCCCGTTCATGTCTGCGTCCAAATCCGTCAGCAAGGTCGTGCTCGCCTATTCGGGCGGGCTCGACACCTCGATCATCCTGAAGTGGCTGCAGACGACCTATGGCTGCGAGGTCGTGACCTTCACGGCCGATCTCGGCCAGGGCGAGGAGCTGGAGCCGGCGCGCCGCAAGGCGGAGCTGCTCGGCATCAAGCCGGAGAACATCTTTATCGAGGACCTGCGCGAGGAGTTCACGCGCGACTACGTGTTCCCGATGTTCCGGGCGAACGCTCATTACGAGGGTCTCTACCTGCTCGG
>CAHJXE010000021.1 GCA_903644085.1 Hyphomicrobiales bacterium | reverse complement strand
CGGATGGCGGTCGCGGCCTCGGCCGCGATGGCGGGGGGCGACAACGATCCCGCCCAGCCCGGCCGGATCGTGCTCGCGCGCTTCTTCGCCGAGAACCTCGCGACGGCGGCCCGCGGGCTCGCCGACAGCGTGATGATCGGGGCGGGTTTCGTGGACGACGCCGCGCTCGCGCTCGCGAGCTGACCCACACGGAGCTAACGGATGATCGTCGTCTACCAGCCTGCCGGCGATCCCTCGGCGGGGGCGCTGATCGAGAAGCTCGTGATCGGGGCGGCCGACCCCCTGCCGGCGGGGGCGCTCTGGGTCGACCTGGTGTCGCCCAGCCGCGAGGAGGACCAGAAGGTCGAGCGCTTTCTCGGGATCGAGGTGCCGACGCGCGAGGACCAGCAGGACATCGAGCCGTCCGAGCTCCTCTACGCCGAGCACGGCGCGCGCTATCTGACGACCCGGCTCCTGTGCAAGGCGGACGAGGACGAGCCGATCCTCGCGCCCGTGACCTTCATCATCAAGGGCCAGACCCTCATCACGGTGCGCTACGAGCACCCGCGCGCCTTCTCGATGTTCCTCCAGAAGGCGACGCGCGTCGCCGGCCTCGGGCGCAGCGGCGAGGAGGTGCTGGCGGGGCTGATCGAGACGATCATGGACCGGGCGGCCGACGTGCTCCAGCTCGCGGGCGAGCGGATCGACGCGCTCTCCCGCGCGGTGTTCTCGCCGAAGACCGATCCCGGCACCCGCAACGCCGAGTACCAGGACCAGCTGCGCGGGCTCGGGCGCTGGGGCGACCTGATCTCGAAGCAGCGCGAGAGCCTCGTGTCGATCGAGCGCACGCTCCTCTTCCTCACCGCGAGCCTGCGCGCCGCCAAGGTGGACAAGGACCTGCGCGACCAGATGCGAACGACCTTGCGCGACCTCCAGTCGCTGGAGGAGCACGCGACCTTCCAGGCGAACAAGATCCAGTTCCTGCTCGACGCCTCGCTCGGGCTCGTGAACCTCGAGCAGAACAACATCATCAAGCTGTTCTCGGTCATGGCGGTCGTGTTCATGCCGCCGACGCTCATCGCGTCGATCTACGGCATGAACTTCAAGCACATGCCCGAACTCGAGACGACGCTCGGCTACCCGCTGGCGCTCGTGCTGATGGTGGTGGCGGCCGTGATGCCGTACTTCTTCTTCCGTTGGAAACGCTGGCTTTAGGTGCTTGATTCTGCTGAAGCGAGCGTACACGTAAGAGCTGCCTATCGAACGCGAGCTGTCCGCCTCACCGGGGTATAAGCCCTATGCCCGACACGAGAGCCCTGACGTGCAGTCCGGACGGTCCACGCCGTCTCATGCAGGACCTGCGCGGGACCTGGAAGGCTCGACGAATTATTGGCCGCGGCTGACGGCGAGCCCCAACGTGCTATAGCGAGTGCGTGAATGCGTGGGCGTTTCGCTCGAGCGGGATGATGATTTGAAACGGCTTCTTGTCATTCAAGCGAGGGTCCTGGGAGCATTGATGCTCCGTGACGTTCAGACCCGCTTCGGCGGGCGGTCCGCCAATTATCTGATCGCGGTCGCGTGGCCGCTGACCCATATGGGCGTACTTCTGATCATCTACTCACTTGCCGGTAGGGCTGCTCCGATCGGTCAGAGCGCACCGTTGTTCTTCGCGACGGGCTTGGTCCCGTTCGTCTTGTTCAACTATCCGTCCCGTCAGATGATGATGGCCCTGATGGTCAACGCGCCGCTGCTCAATTTCCCGATCGTCACGACGACGGACGTCCTGCTGTCGCGCGCGGTCCTCGAGACCGTCACCGGCTTCGCGGTCGTGCTGATCTTCGCCGCCATCATGTACGGTCTCGGGGTCGATATCATGCCTCGCTACCCGGAAACGGCAGTAACGGCGCTCGGGGCGACTCTTTTTTTGAGTATTAGTGTTGGTATCGTAAATTCGGTCATTCAGATATTCGTACGCGTCTGGATGATCATTTATATTCTCGTCATGATATTGACGTATCTTGCGTCAGGTATCATCTTTGTGCCGGAGTATCTCCCTGAGCGCGCGCGCAACGTATTGACGTGGAACCCGCTTCTGCAGGTCGTCGAATGGTTTCGTTCCGCTTATTATGAAGGTTACGGCCAGCGTACTCTTGATAAGCAGTATGTCCTTGTGACTGCCGCGGTCTTGCTCGCCGCAGGGTTGACCGCAGAAAGGTTTACCCGCCGCCACGCCTCCTTCGCGTGATCGAAAGTCGGAAGTCGGCCGCATGTTGTCGGATGGTCTGACCCTGCTTGGTGGCGCAACCCGCGATGACGTGGTGATCGTGGTCGGCGACGACGCGTCGAGCCCGGACGGGCCGAGCCGGGATCGGACCGGTCGCCGGACCGTGCGAGAACGCGGCTCCGCTCCATGCGTTGCGTTGAGCAGCGTCGAGGTGGAGTTCGACATGAGCCGCTCGGGTGATAACGAGGCGACGAGATGATCGCTTAGGTCGGGAGCACGAAGATGACAGCCATCGCCACGCAGACGGGTTCGGTCGGGACGGCCGCGTCCCGGTTGCTCGACGAGCACCTCGCGGCCTCCGTGCAGGTCATGCAGGCGAGCGCATCATCCGAGACGTTCCGGGCGAGCCTGATCTCGGTCGCGGACACCATGACGGCGTGTCTGCGAGCCGGCGGCAAGCTGATGTTCGCCGGGAACGGCGGCAGTGCGGTCGACGCGCAGCACATTGCGGGCGAATTCTATCCCGGTTGAATTTCGATCGGGCGCCGCTCGCCGCTCTGGCCCTGAGCGTCGACACGTCGGTCCTGACCGCGATCGGCAACGATTACGGCTACGAGCGCGTCTTCGAGCGCCAGATCAGGGGCCTCGGGCGAGCCGGGGACATCTTCGTGGGCATCTCGACGTCGGGGAGTTCTCCCAACATCCTGCGGGCGCTGGAAGCCGCCACCGAGATCGGCATCCACACGGTCAGGTTCGGCGGTGAAGGCGAGAGCCGGCTGAGCGCCGCGTGCGAGTCGATAGTCGCGGCACCGTCGCGCTCGACGCCGTTGATCCAGCAGATCCATATCGTGGCGGCCCACGTGATCTGCGGCCTCGTCGAGCAGGCGATCTACGAACGCCCATCGTGACGGCTGGAGAAGTTCCGACCCAGCTCGTCGTCCTGTGCGGCGGCCTGGGTACGCGGTTGGGCGAGCTGACGAAGACGGTCCCGAAGCCGTTGCTGCCGGTGGGCGACCAGCCTCTCCTCGCGCATCTCCTGGGCGAGATGAAGCGATACGGGTTCCGGGACGTCCTCCTGCTGGCGGGCTTTCAGGCGGAGAGCGTCCAGACCTTCGCGGGTCGCTTCGCCGAGCGGCTCGGCCTGTCGATCGAGGTCGCGGTCGAACCGGAGCGGGCAGGCACGGGAGGCGCCCTCTGGCATGCGCGCGACCGGCTCGATCCCGTCTTCCTCATGCTGAACGGCGACAGCTGGTTCGACGTCAACGTGCTCGATCTGGCGCGTCACGCGGTCGCGGCTCCGGACAGGTTGGTGACGTTGGCTTTGCGGTCCCTGGAGGATGCGTCGCGCTACGGGCAGGTGATCCTGGAGGGCGAGCGTGTCGTAGGCTTCGCGTCCCGACCCGATCGCCCCGGCCCAGGCCTCGTCAACGGCGGCGTCTACGCGGTGCGCCGCGACTTCGTCGAGAGCATCGGCCCCCGCGCCTCGCTCGAGGAAGAGATCTTCCCTAAACTCGTCGCCTCGGGCCAGGTCGGCGGCCGGATCTATGACGGGTTTTTCATCGATATCGGTGTCCCGGCTTCCTATGCGGCGGCGCAGACCAGCGTTCCCGCACGGCGGCGCCGGCCCGCCGCGTTCCTCGATCGCGATGGAGTGTTGAACGACGATCTCGGCTATGTCGGGACCGTGGAGCGCTTTCACTGGCTTCCCGGTGCGATCGAGGCCGTGAAACGCCTCAACGAGACCGGCTTCTACGTGTTCGTGGTGACGAACCAGGCGGGCGTCGCCCGCGGACATTACACCGAGGCCGACATCGGGACCCTTCACGACCACATGCAGGACGACTTGCGCCGAGCGGGGGCTCATATCGACGATTTCCGGTACTGCCCTCACCATCCGGACGGCACCACGCTCGGCTACTCGGAGATCTCCGACTGGCGCAAACCCGGTCCCGGCATGATCCTCGACCTGACGAAACACTGGCCGATCGATCTCGATGCGAGCTTCATCATCGGCGACAAGGACAGCGACCTTGAAGCCGGACGGGCCGCCGGGATCGACGCATACCTGTGTGGGAAGGGCGGTCTCGCCGACGTCGCGACCGCGCATGTCTCCAAACGTTGATCGGCCTGCATCGAGGCGCTGGACGGGCTCTGCTTGTTGGGAGAGCGCCAATGGCTTAGCGTTCGCTGGAACCGATATCGGACCGCTCGTACAATGACGATCCTAGCAGACTGCGCGGACGCGGTTCGCTTTCGCGCATGAGCGAAGGCACGAGTTTTCGCCGCAGGGCGGTTTCAGCGCTTATCTGGTCGACCGTTCAGATTTGGGGCGGCAGGATCATCGGACTGATCGTTTTCGTTCTTCTGGCGCGGCTGCTCAGCCCGGCCGAGTTCGGCATCGCATCCTCCGCCTTCCTCGTGATGACCTTCGCCAACATGCTCGCTGAGCTCGGGTGCAGCGACGCGCTCGTGCAGCGCAAGGACCTGAAGCCGGAAGACGCGAACCTGCCCTTCTTCGGCGCGATGGCCATCTCGATCAGCCTCGCAAGCGTCATGGCCATACTGGCCGATCGCATCGCCGGTTGGATGGGGGTCGAGGGTCTCGCGCCCTACCTGAGAGGCACGGCCGCGATCTGCCCGTTCATGACCATGCTGTCCTTCCAGGAGACGCTCTACCGGCGAGCCGTCATGTTCCGTCAACTAGCCCTGAGAACGATCCTCAGCACTGTGGTCGGCGGCGTCGTCGGGATCGGAGGGGCACTGACCGGCTGGGGGACATGGTCGCTGATCGCGCAATTCGGCGCACAGACGCTCGTCGGCCTCGTCTGGCTGTGGTGGATGCCGATCTGGAGACCGACACTCGTGCTCCGGTACAGGAGCGCGATCGAGCTTGCCAGCTTCGGATCCAAAGTTCTGGCAATGTTCCTCATCGATTTCATGACGCAGAAGAGTGTCGATCTGATCATCCTTCTGATCTACGGGCCGACCTCGCTCGGCTTCTTCACCGTCTCGTCCAGGCTGTACATCCTGCTGCTACAGGTATTGCAGACGAGCATAAACCGCGTCGGCCTCACGATGCTGGCCAAGATCACCGACGATCTCGAGCGGGTCAGGCGGTTGTATCTTCGCAGCACGTCGCTTTGCGCGACGTTCGGAACGCCCGTCTTCTTCGCCCTGGCGGCGGCGGCCCCCGAGGTCAACCACGTGATGTTCGGCGCCAAATGGGCGGGCGCCGAGCGCGTGATGATACCCCTTCTCCTCATCGGCGGCATTCACTGCATTCAGTTCATCAACGCATCCTACGTGACGGCCATGGGGCGGCCGCAGACGCTGCTCAGGCTGACCGTCGCGAAAGCGTTCCTCGTTCTTCCACCGCTCTATCTCATCGATACAGGCAGCGCGGCCGGCGTCGCCACTCTCTACGCGGGGAGCCTGCTTGCTCTGACGCCCTTGGATTTCTGGGTGACCCTGCGCATTCTGAGGATCGACTGGCGAAGCCTCGTCCGGCCGATCGGAGTTCCGCTCCTCGCCTGTTTGGCCGCTTTCGTGGTGACGTTGCTCGTCCGCAGCAACGTTGCGAACCTGCCGGCCAACGACATCGTGCGGATGGCGATCCTCGGGATCTGCTTCTCCCTGACGTATCTCGTGTTGCTGGCGTCCTTCGGCTGGAGCGTGGCTCAGGAGAACCTGTTGTTCGCGTACAATGCCGTGAGGCGCTAGCCGCCATGACGCGCGCGAGGCTTCGCGCAAGTGTTGGGGCTGATAGCGGGCATCGCAGATCGCGGGGGGCGCGGGAGAGTGCGTTGAACGAAGCGTCGCCCGGGGCGGGCAGCGAAGCCGGCCGAGACGACGTCGCGGCGAACGACGTCCTCGTGGACGTCCTCGTCCCCGTCTACAACGGGGCCGAGACGATCAGGTCGTCGCTCGCGAGCATCCAGCATCAGACGGAAAGCCGCATTCGCCTCGTTGTCGTGGATGACGGATCGACGGACGACACCCCCGAAATCCTCGGCGAACTGGCGACGCAGGACCGGCGCATCCATGTGGTCACGACCGCCAATGGCGGCATCGTGCACGCTCTGAACACCGGCCTGAGACACTGCATCGCGCCGTTCATCGCCCGGCACGATGCCGACGACATCGCCTTCCCGGAACGCCTCGCACGGCAACTGGCCTACTTGCGGGCGTGTCCCGACGTGGTGGCCGTCGGGGCGAACGCGTGGCACATCGACAAGGCTGGCCGGCGGATCGGTTCGCGCACCTATTACATCGGCGAACCGGTGCCCGACGCGTATGCGGCGCATTCGGTCGAGCCTTACCTCATGCATCCGTTCCTGCTCGCCCGGCGTCCGGCGCTGGAAGCAGCGGGCGGCTACCGCTACGTTACGCACTCGGAGGATACCGATCTCTACTGGCGGCTGCTCGGTCTCGGCCGCCTATTCAGCCTTCCAGACATCCTCGGAGAGTATCGCGTGCACGCGGGAAGCCTGTCCGGCGCCTCCGTGGTCAACGGCCGTATCGCGGCGATCGAATCGCAAGTCTCGGCCGTGTCACATCGTCGGAGGTGCGACGGCCGATCCGATCTCGTCTTCTCGCGCGACCGCAGAGCGAGAATGGAGCAGGCCGACTCCTTCGCCGGCGTCTTCGCCGTCGCGGCCGAAGACCTCGATGCGGCCGAGGCCGCGTATCTCGAACTCGCCGCGGCGGTGAAATTCCTGTCTCTGCTGACCTATCGGCCCTACCGCGCGACGGACGACGATCTGCGCTTCGTGACGGGCGCTCTCGCCCGTCACGGTGAGATGCTGACCGCGCGCAACCGGCGCGATGCCGACGATTATGCGGCCCGATTGGGAATCCAGCTGCTGGCCTCCGGCCGGATCGGGCAGTACCGGATCGTGCGACCTCGGCCGGTCAGAGTGGTCGCGATGATGCTGCGCCAAGCTCGTCGCTCCCTGTACCTCGCCCGTACGCTGCTGCGTCACACGGTGACGACCATGTGGGGGAAGCGAGGAGCAAGCAGCTCGCCGCGATTGTGAAGAGCCTGCCCCGGGGCAGGCCGGGGTCGAAGGTCTCTACCGGCAGCGATGCGCGATCCAGGACGCCGCGCGACCCACACCGAACGCTCTCGTCCTACTCGATCAGAAAGCCTCGTCAGAGACCTCATGACGATCTCAGGCGTCCTTACGCGCGCAGCCCGGCCCGCCGGACCGCACTCGCCAGCCGCCGGACACCTTCCACGAGCCGCTCGGGCGGGTTCAGGGTGAAGTTCAGCCGCATGGCACGCCGATCCTGGCCCATCGGATCGAACACGCTGCTCGGCGCGATGCACACGCCCGCCTCCATGGCGAGGGGCAGGAGCCGGTCGGTATCGAGTCCGGCGTCGCGCGCCACGGCCCAGACGAACATGCCGCCGACAGGCGCCTCCCAGGTGAACCACTGCGCGAGATGCTCCTCCAGGGCCGCACAGAGCGCGTCACGGCGTTCGCGGTAGAGGCGCACGATCGCGGGCTGCGCGCGGTCCACCAGCCCACCTTCGAGGGCCTCAAGCGCGATGCGCTGGGTGATGCCGCTCGTGCACATGTCGGAGCCCTGCTTCGCGGCCGTCAGCGCGGCGATCATCTCCGGCGCGGCCACGACCCAGCCGACCCTGAGCCCGGGCGCGAGTTCCTTCGAGAGCGTGCCCATGTAGACGACCGGGCCGCCGTATCCGGGACCATCCCAGTCCCGCGCGGAGAGCTCGATCATGCGCGGCAGCGGCTCGGCGTCGTAGTGGAGCTGCCCGTAGGGATCGTCCTCGACGAGCCATGTGCCGGTCTCGTGCGCGGCGTCCACCAGAGCCTGCCGCACCGACATGCCGACCAGCCGGCCCGTCGGGTTGGAGAAGTTCGGCACCGCGTAGGCGAAGCAGGCGCCGGAGAGCGCCGCGTGCGCGTCGAAGTCTTGAGCTTCGAGGTCGAGATTGCGGAAGGTGGGCTCGCGCGGACGCCACGCGTCCAGCGCGCCGAGATAGGTCGGAGCCTGCCCGGCGATCAGCCCGCCCCGCTCCACCAGCACCTTGCCCACGAGGTCGAGCCCCTGCATGCCGCCGGACGTGACGAGGACGTTCTCCCGGCCGAGCCGGAGGTGCGCGGTCGCGAAACGCCGCGCGATCGCGTCGCGCAGGTCCGGCAATCCCGCGACCGGCCCGTAGCCCAGCGTCTCCGCCGGGTGATCGGCCACGACCTGCCGCGCCAAGGCCGCGAGCTCGCCCGCGGGGTAGAGCTCCGGCGCGGGCAGGCCGCCAGCCATGCTGATCAAGCCCGGCACGCCCGCGGCCGACAGGAAGGTCTGGGTGACGTCGTTGGTGGTGCCGAGCCAGCGCGCGAAGGCCGGACGTGCGGCCGGCAGGTGTGGGCGTGGTGACAGGCTCGCGCTCATCGGGATCTCTCGTCGGCAGGCGTCCTGCCCTCGATAGATCGTCCGGCCGCGGTGATCCACCCTCCCGGTCACACCAGTGTCCGCGCGCGCATCGTTGACAAGAACCGTGATCGCTCGGCAGATCGGGGCATGAACAATCCCCTCTCGATCGCCCGGGCACGAGCCCTCCTATTCGCTCTCGCGGCGCTCGGGCTGTCGACGGGGGCGCACGCCGACATCGTGTTCGGCGTCGCGCTGCCGCGCACCGGGCCGCAGGCCGCGATCGGGGACCAGATCCTCAACGGGGTCGTGGCGGCCGCCAAGGACGTGAACGACGCGGGCGGGATCAACGGGCAGACGCTCGTGCTCCAGGTCGAGGACGATGCCTGCGACCCGAAACAGGCGGTCTCGGTCGCGAACAGGTTCATCCAGGGCGGGGTCAAGCTCGTCGTCGGCCACATGTGTTCGGGCACCTCGATCGTGGCGTCGGACATCTACGCGGAGAACGGCGCGCTGATGATCTCCCCGGCCTCGAACAGCGCCAAGCTGACGGATCGTGGTCTCGCGGGCATCTTCCGCGTCTGCGGCCGGGACGACGCGCAGGGCGAACTGACGGCTCGCATCCTGGCGGACCGGTTCAAGGGCCAGAAGATCGCGATCCTGCACGACAACGCCCCGTTCGGTCGCGGTCTCGCGGAGGCCGTGAAGACGAACCTGAACAAGATCGGCGTCGAGGAAGCGATGTTCGCCGGGATCACGCCCGGCGAGCGCGACTACACGGCGGTGATCAGCCGGCTGAAGGCGGCCGGGATCCAGCTCGCCTATTACGGCGGCTACCCGCAGGAGATGGGCGCGCTCGTGCGCCAGGGCGCGGATCAGAGCTTCAAGGCGCAGTGGTTCACCGGGTCCGGGATGGCGAGCCGCGAGTTCGCGGCGGTCGGCGGCCCGGCGACCGACGGCGTCCTCATGACGTTCAATCCCGACCCGCGCAAACGGCCGGAGGCGGCCGCGATCGTGGCGACCTTCAAGAGCCGCGGGATCGATCCCGAGGGCTTCACGCTCTACGGCTACGCGGCCGTCCAGGCGCTCGCGCAGGCCGGGAACAAGGCGCATTCGAGCGACCCGAAGACCATCGACCGGGTGCTCAAGTCCGACCGGTTCGAGACGCTGCTCGGCTCGGTCGGCTTCGACCGCAAGGGCGACATCACGGCGCCCGGCTACGTCCTCTACGTCTGGCGCAACGGCACCTTCGACTACGCGAACTGAGCGCGGACGTGAGCGAGGCTCTCGCCATCACGCGGATCGCCGCCTCCGGCTATCGCCGCACGCCGTGGAAGAACGGCGGCGGCGTGACGGTCGACATCGCGGACGCGTACCGTCCCGATGCGGAGCCGGGCGGCTGGACCGGCATGGTCTGGCGCTTCGGGCGGACGCGGATCGAGGTCCCGGCACCCTTCTCCGACCTGTCGGGCAACGATCGCCTCCTCGCGGTGATCGGCGGACGCGGCCTCGTGCTGCGACGCCCGGACGGCACGTGCCTCGAGGTGCGCGAGCCGTTCCGGCCCGTCGCCTTCCCGGGCGAGTGGGAGATCCGCAGCGAACTCGACGAGGGCCCGGTCGAGGTGCTGAACCTGATGGGTGCGCGTGACCGGGTCCGGCTGGACCTGCGCTTCCTTTGGGCCGGCGAGAATTGCTCGCTCTGCGCGACGACGGTCGTGTTCGCGCCGGCGGGTGACGCGGCGTTGCGTGTCGGAGACGCCGACACGGCGCTCCCGGCGGGCGACGCGGTCCGCTTCGCCGCAGGAGCCGATCACGGCTTGCGGGTGGCGAGCGGCATGGTGGCGGTGGCGGGCATCACGCCGATCTGACGGCCGTCAGGCCCGCCATGCGGGCTCGCGCCGGAATACCAGGATGAGGTTGTTCGCCGGCATCTCGACGCGCTCGCTCAGCCGCAGGCCACATGTCGAGGCGACCTCCGCCACGGCCGCGACGTCGCGCACGCCCCAGGCCGGGTCGCGCGCCCGCAGGTCCTCGTCGAAGGCCGCGTTGCTCGGCACCAACGGCTGCCCATCCTCTCGGAACGGCCCGTAGAGCACGAGCGGCCCCGTCTCGGGCAGCACGCGCCCCGCCCCGGCCATCAAACCCTCGGTTGCCGACCAGGGCGCGATGTGGACCATGTTGATCGTCACGATCGCGTCCGCCCGGTCCACCGGCCAGAGCGGCGCGGCGGCGTCGAGCGGGACCGGCGGCAGGATGTTCGCCAGTCCGCCCGCCCGGGCGTGCGCCGCGATGCTCCTGAGGGCGGCCGGTCCCGGATCGCTCGGCTGCCAGCGCAAGCCGGGCATCGCGGCCGCGACGTGGACGGCGTGCTCGCCCGACCCGCTCGCGACCTCCAGCACGAGGCCGGCTCTCGGCAGCACCCGCCTGAGCACCGCGAGGATCGGGGCACGGTTGCGGGCGACGGCGGGCGCGACCAGCGCGTCTCCCGGTTGGACGTCGGCGTCGGACATCTTCATGGGGTCCGGCTGTACCGTCTCGGAAGCGTCTGTGTCGATGCGCCGCTAATGAAGACGGCGCGACCGGTCGCCTGGGCGGATCGCGGTCCTGTCCGCCGCCTCCGCGAGGCCTTGCCGGTCGGCGGGGCGCAAGGCGGCCAGGTAGGCATCGACGTGGGCCCTCACCTTCGTCCAGTCGGTCCCATGGACCCGGACGGCGTCCTCGCACGCGGCCGCGAGCGCGGCGAGCGCGTGATCGTCATCGACTATCATGCCGTTCCTCCGTTCACGCAAAAATGGAACATGCCGGCCGAGAATCGTAGCTTCCTGGCCCAGCGGCAATCCGCTTCAATTCCGACTCCTAGTTTCGAACTTCAAGCAAGATTGGCGATGAACACGACATCACGCCCTCCCTTAACCAATTCCTTCCGTGTCGACGTCGCGAGGACGTCGGAGCAGATCGCTCATGCTTTCGCAATACGAAGTATATGCTTCATGGAGGACGAGGGCTATCGTGCGAACCACGCGTTCGACGGTAATGATTACCAGTGTACCCATTTCGTGATCTATGACGGTGACGAGCCGATCGGCGCGTCGCGCGTACGCTGGTTCAAGGACTTCGCCAAAATCGAGCGGACGGCCTTCCGCAAGGCGTACCGGAACGTACGCGTCCTGCGGGACACGTCCAGGTTCATCTTCGATCATGCGGCGATGAAAGGGTACGACCGGATCGTGACCGTGGCCGAGGAGCATTACGCACGGGTGTGGATGCGAATTCTCGGTTTCACGTTGCTCGATGAGAACCCGGTCAGCCGTCCAGGTCAGACCAGCAAATTCTATCTTCTGGAGAAGCGGGTCGACGTTCCCGAACATGCCATCCGTCCCGACACGCCGATCAACGTCATGATCCGGACAGAGGGCGCCTGGGACAAACCGCTCTCTTTCGGGTGAGCCGACATGTCCGACCGTGTGACTACCGAACTGAACCGTCTCGCGGCTCTGCATGATACGGAGCGTCTCGTCGCGATGACGCGTCGAGACCTCGCGGCCGAGTTGGAGGATATCGCCAACCGCTACCTCGACGTGGCGGACTGGCTGGCCGACTTACGGACCACCGTGCCCGGTCAGGTTGAACAGGAGGGCGTAACCGTCGTCCGCGCTCGTCCCGCGCTGGTCCAGTCGTAGATCGGGGCCGAACCAGGGATTGTCGGGGCTCAGCAGGTCGACGACGAAGTCGAAGACCGCCCGCGCGGGCTTGGACCCGAGACGGTCGGTGAGCGCGGTCACGTGGATCGGCAGCGCGACATCGGCGCCGATCTCCAGCGGCACGTAAGACGGGTCGATCACGTTGCAGCTGGCGAGCAGCCCGATGCCGAGCCCCGCCTTGACCATCATCGCGTAGGACACGATCGTATCGGCCTCGTGCACCATCCGGCCGGCCGACACGAGTCCGTGCCAATCATCCCAAGGGCCGCCCCTGGCGGAGTAGCGCTCCGTATCGATGAAGTCGTGATCCGCGAGGTTGTCGCGGTTCGGCATGCCCCGCAATCTCACGTAATCCTCGCTCGCGATCGGGAGCAGATGCAGCGTCCCGAGCCGGCGGCAGGTCAGGTCGGACCCCGCCTGCTCGCTGAAGCCCAGCATGATGTCCGTCTGGTTCTCGCGCAGGCTCGTCATGTTGCGCGGCGGCCGGAACCGGATGGAGATGCCCGGGTGGCTTCGCGTGAACTGCCGCAGGCCGGGCACCACGAAGAGGACGCCGAGCCCGTCCGTCACGCTCAGCCGGACGACCCCTTCGAACGGTTCTACGGCGTCGGTCCTGATCGATGAGAGCGACTGATCGAAGGCGACCAGGATCTGGGCGAGCCGTTCCCCCTGCTCGGTGAGGTGGAAACCCGTCTTCGAGAGCACGGCCAGCGTCCCGCCATGCAGGTCCTGGAGCCGATGGATCTGGCGGCTGATGGTCGATTTGCTGATCCCCAGCGTGTCCGCGGCCTTGTTGATCGACTTGGCCTTGGCCAGACCCAGGAACGTGCGCAACTCGCTCCAGTAGGGACCGCTGAGCAGCTTCTCGTAGTCGATCGCCTTGCCGTTCGTGGACTGGGCGTTGTTCGCGTAGGGATGGCCGTGGGGCGGCGATAGGTCGACGACGTGGCGAACCCTGCGCGTCCTGGACAACTCCGAGGGGTGTTTGGAATGACCGTTCACGCGAACGCTCCGTCCGCTGGGGCCGGCTTCGTGCGCCGCGCAGGCGTCCGACGGCGCCCGACGTCGTCTCGAGTTCGACGATCGGGCCGCAGCGACCTCGCGTGCGCCAACCTGTCCGATGGCGTAGCGAGACGGGAGGGGTGCGGGACCGACATGCCGCCACGATAATGCGAGCCGTCGAGCAGCGATATACCGAAGATTGCATTATTTATTTTCTACTACCTCAGAGAGTGCGATGACCTACCTCGACAGCCGCGGCCTGCCGCTCTCCGCAGCCTCGGATGTTACGGCCGACCTGTACCGGCAGGGCGTAGACCTCCTACTCTCGGGCTGGCCCGGCGCCGGGCAGATGCTGGACAGTGCGATCTCGGGCGACCCTGATTTCGCGCTGGCCCATGCGGCGCGGGCGCGCCTCCACGCGACGCGCGCCGAAGCTGAGGCGGCACGAACCCGGATCGCGGCGGCACGCGAGATCGTCGCCCGCACGGGCACCGAGCGGGAGCGGAGCCACGTCGAGGTCCTCGCCCTCGCGATTGCCGGGCAGTCCGCGCGGGCGCTGCAGGGTGCGCTCGCCCATGTCGAGACCTGGCCCCGAGACTCGATCATCTTCTCGCTGCCGCTCGGCGCGTTCGGGCTGTTCGCCTTCTCCGGCATGCCCGATCATGATCAGGCTCGCGTCGACTTGTGCGAGCGGCACGCCCGGCATTTCGCGGATGACGACTGGTGGTTCCTGACCAACCGGGGCTGGGCGCATGCCGAGAACGGCGCGGTCGGCCTCGGCCGGAGGTTGGCGCAGCGGGCCTACGACCTCAGGCGCGAGAACGCGAACGCGGTGCACGCCCTCTCGCACGCCATGTTCGAGGACGGGTCGGGCGCGGATGCCGAGGCGCTCATCGACGACTGGCTCCCCGGGTACGACCGGTCGGGCAGTCTCCACGGCCATATCTCCTGGCACGCGGCTCTGATCGCGCTGGACGACGGCGACGCGGAGCGCGCGCTCGCGATCTACACGGAACGGGTTCGGCCGGCCGCGAGCGAGGCCGCCGCGCTCAATGTCGTCAGCGACAGCGCCTCCCTGCTCTGGCGGCTGAAAGCCTATGGGCACGACGTGCCGCGCGCGCTCTGGGACGAGGCCGCGGCCTATGCCGAGGGCGCGTTCCCGCGGGCTGCATCCGCCTTCGTGGACGTCCATATGGCGCTTCTCGCGGCCGCGACGGGCGATCGGGCCGCGATCGAGCGACGCGTGGGCGACCTGACGGTCGCACGCGATGGCGGCCCGGCGGGCGCGATGGTGCAGGCCGTCAGCCGCGCCGTCCTCGCCTTCGCGGACGAGAATTATCGCGGCGCTGCGAGCCTGCTCGCGCCCGTCGCCCGCGACGTCGTGCGCATGGGCGGCAGCCATGCCCCAGCGCGAAGTCGTGGAGGACACCCTGCTCGTCGCTCTCATGCGCAGCGGCGAGACCGCCCAGGCGCACGCTCTGCTCGACGCCCGCCTCCACCCCAGGCCCTCGCCGCGCGACACGCGCTGGCGCGGAGCGGTCGCGGTCTGATCGACGAACTCGGCGTGTGCGGATGGCCCGGCTCTTGCGCAGTCTCGCGCACGTTCGACAGGATGCCAGATGCTGAAGCCGCTCCGAAACGCCGTGCTCGCGCTCGCGGGCACCATCGCCGCCCTTTCTCCCGCGTCCGCCGAGAGCGTGCTGCGCATCGCGATGACGGCGTCGGACATCCCGACCACCACCGGGATGCCGAATAACGGCTTCGAGGGCATGCGCTTCCTCGGCTACCCGATCTTCGAGGGGCTGGTGCTCTGGGATCTCACGCGCTCGGACAAGCTGGCGACGCTGCGGCCGGGTCTCGCGGAGAGTTGGGAGCAGGCGGCGGACGACAGGATGACCTGGATCTTCCACCTGCGCCCGGACGTGGCCTTCCACGACGGCACCAAGTTCGACGCGGACGCGGTGGTGTGGAACCTCGACCGCTACTTCAAGCCGGACAGCCCGCATTACGAGCCGCCCGGCGCCGGCATCACGCGCGCCCGCGTCCCGCTGATGGCGAGTTACCGCAAGGTCGACGACAGGACGGTCGCGATCACCACGACCGTGCCGGCGTGCTATTTCCCGTACATGGCGGTCTACATCCTGTTCACCTCGCCCGCCTCCTACGAGAAGGCGGGGCGCGACTGGGGCAAGGTCGCCTCGCTCCCGGCCGCCGGGACGGGCCCCTTCAGGATCACGCGCGTCGCGCCACGCGAATCCGTCGATCTCGCGCGCAACGACGCCTACTGGGACAAGACCAAGGTCGCGAAGGTCGACCGCGTGCGTCTCATGCCGATCCCGGAGGCGACCTCCAGGCTCGCGGCCCTGCGCTCGGGCCAGGTCGACTGGATCGAGGTGCCGCCGCCGGACGGCATCCCCTCGCTGAAGAGCGCCGGCTTCAGCATTACCACGGGATCCTACCCGCATGTCTGGCCGTGGTTCTACAACATCGGCGCCGCGAACAGCCCCTTCAAGGACGTGAAGGTCCGCCAGGCGCTGAACTACTGCGTGGACCGCGAGGGGCTGGTCACGTTGCTGAACGGCACCGCGGAGCCGTCGGCGGGCTGGCTCAAGAAGGACGATCCGAACTACGGCTCCCCCGTGAACCGCTACGCGCTCGATCCCGCCAAGGGCAAGGCGCTGCTCGCGAAGGCGGGCTACACGGCCGCGAAGCCGCTCTCCTTCAAGGTGATGATCTCGACGTCCGGCTCCGGCCAGATGCTCCCGCTGCCGATGAACGAGTTCATCCAGCAGAGCCTCCAGGAGGCCTGCGGGGTGAAGGTCGAGTTCAACGTCGTCGAGTGGCAGGTGCTGCTGACGGCCTCGCGAGCGACGCCCGACGCCCCGTCTCTGCAGGGCTCCATGAGCCTCAACGTGAGTTCGCCCTCTTCCGACGTCGGGATCATGGCGCGCTACTTCTCGTCGGCCAATTTCTCGCCGAACGGCTTCAACTTCGAGCAGTGGAAGGACGACACCTTCGACGCCTCGCTGAAGAAGCTCGCCGAATCCACCGACCCGGCCGAGATCACGGCCGCGACCCGCGCGGCGCACGAGCGTCTGGTCGACAACCCGCCCTGGCTCTACATCGTGCACGACCTCAACCCGCGTGCCATGTCCACCAAGGTGAAGGGCTTCGTGTCGCCGCAATCCTGGTTCGTGGACCTGACGCTCGTCTCAGTTCAGTAGGGTCTCCTCGCGATGCCGGCACCCACCGACCTGACGCTCGCCTCCGCGGCAGACCTCGCGCGATCGATCGCCGCGCGCGAGGTCTCGCCCGTCGACGCCGTCGACGCGCTTCTCGCCCGGATCGCGCGGCAGGAACCGAAGCTCCACGCCTTCACGGAGGTCTACGAGGCCGATGCCCGGCTCGCCGCCGAGGGCGCGGACCGGGCCATCCGCTCCGGCCACGCGGTCGGGCCGCTGCACGGCGTGCCGGTCGCGCTGAAGGACCTGATCGACGTCGCGGGCCGCATCACGACGGGCGGCTCGGCGGCGAACCGCGCGCGGCGCTCGGCCGTCACCGCGACCATCGCCCAGCGCATGATCGCGCAGGGCATGATCGTGCTGGGCAAGACCCACACGGTCGAGTTCGCCTTCGGGGGCTGGGGAACGAACCAGCACATGGGGACGCCCTGGAACCCGTGGGACCTGAACGACCCGCGCACGCCCGGCGGCTCGTCCTCCGGCTCGGGCGTCGCGGTCGCAGCCCGCATGGCGCCTTGGGCGATCGGCACCGACACGGGCGGCTCGGTGAGGCTGCCGGCCTCGTTCTGCGGGCTCACCGGGCTCAAGGTGACGGTCGGGCGGGTCTCGACCTACGGGATCATCCCGCTCTCCTCCACGCTCGACACGCCGGGGCCGATGGCGCGTAGCGTCGAGGACGTGGCACTCCTCTACGGCGTGATCTCCGGCCCCGATCCGCTGGACCCGCTCACCCGCGGCATCGCGCCGGCCGACCCGTTCCCGACGCTGCGCCGAGGCGTGCGCGGCCTCCGCCTCGCCCGCATGCCGGCGCGCGAGCGCGAGGGCGTCTCCGCCGACATGCTGGCCGCCTACGATCGGTCCTTCGAGGTGCTGGCCAACCTGGGCGCCGAGATCGTCGACGTCGACCTGCCCTTCACGTTCGCGGATCTGGTGCGGGCGAGCGCGATCACGGGCGCGGAGGCCTATTTCCACAACCGGGCGCTGGCGGAGGACGCGGGCGCGCAGCTCGGCGACGCCGTGCGGAGCCGGATCATGGCCGGCGCCGACGTCTCGGCCGCCGAGTACCTCGCGACGAAGCGCCTCCAGGTCGAGCTCAAGGCGCAGTTCGCGACCGCCACCGCGGGGATCGACGCGATCCTGACCCCGACGACGGAGACGGCCGCGATCCCGCTCGACACGGTCGACGAGGGGACGCTGCCGTCGCGGTTCACGCGTTTCGGCAACCTGCTCGAACTCTGCGCCCTGGCGCTCCCGAACGGGGCGACCGCGGCCGGGTTGCCGCTCTCGCTCCAGATCGTGTGCCGCGCCTACGACGAGGCGATGGCGCTCAGGATCGGGCAGGCCTTCCAGGACGCGACGGACTGGCACACGCGGGTGCCGCCCGGCCTCGATGCGTGAGGGTCGATCGCCCGTCACCGCGAGCTGAGCCGTGCGCAGCGCGATTGTTCTCGGCGCCGGCATGGCGGGGGTCGGGGCCGCCCTCCATCTGCAAGGACGCGGCTGGTCGGTCGCCCTCGTCGACCGGCAGGCGCCCGGGCTCGCGACCAGCTACGGCAATGTCGGGCTGATCCAGAGCGAGGCCGTCGAGCCCTTCGCGATGCCGCGCGATCTCTCGACCCTGTGGGCGATCGCGACCGGTCGCAGCAACGACGTGCATTACGATCCCGGCGCGCTCCTCCATCACCTCGGGCCGCTCGTCCGGTATTGGTGGCACTCCGCCCCGAGACGCCACGCGCGGATCTCGCAGGCGTATGCGACCCTCATCGCGCAGGCGGCTCCGGAACATGCGGGCCTGATCGCGGCGGCGGGCGCCGAACATCTCGTGCGCCGCGAGGGGTTCCGCGTCCTCTATCGCGCGGTCCGCGACATGGACCGAGCGGTCACCGACGCCGAGCGGCTGCGGGCCCGCTACGGGGTGCGTTCGTGCGCCATGTCGCCCGAGGCGCTCGGCGCGGCCGAACCCGTGCTCAAGCAGACGGGCGCGGGCGCGGTCCACTGGCAGGATCCGTGGTCGATCCGGGACCCGGGAGGGCTCGTGAGCGCCTACGCGGACCTGTTCCGGCAGCGCGGCGGCACCGTCCGGTCCGGCGAGGCGGTCAGCCTGACCCATATGGCGCGAGGCTGGAGCGTGCGCACCGACGACGGCCCGATCGAGGCCGAGGCCGCCGTCGTGGCGCTGGGGCCTTGGTCGCCCGAACTGCTGCGGCCGCTCGGCTATCGCTTCCCGATGGTACGCAAGCGCGGCTATCACCGGCACTGGCGGGCCGCCCAGACGCTGTCCGCGCCGCTCATGGATGCTGCGTACGGTTACTGCCTGGCCCCGATGACGAAGGGTCTGCGGGTCGTCACGGGCGCGGAGCTCGCGAGGCCCGACGCCGACCACAGCCCCGTCCAGCTCGAGCGCGCCGAGGCGGCGGCGCGCGATCTCCTCGACCTCGGCGCGCCGATCGAGAACCGGCCCTGGCTCGGCACGCGGCCCTGCATGCCGGACATGCTGCCGGTCGTCGGCGAGGCGACGCGCCATCCGGGGCTCTGGCTCCACTTCGGCCACGGTCATCAGGGCTTCACGCTCGGCCCCGCGACCGGCCGGCTCCTCGCCGAACTGATGTCGGGCGAGACGCCGTTGGTGCACTCGGAGCCGTTCAGGCCTGGGCGCTATTGAGGCCGCGGGTCGGGCTCTCGGCATCCGCCATCCACCTCGAACGTTGTTTGAGGACAAATGCCGCGCACGATTCCGGAGACTCTTCCCTTCGTGTTCAGGGTATGATTCCGTTCTCGGAGGGAGCGAACGACATGAACAAGCCGGACACCGTCGCGGGTCGCGAGAAGCTCGACAGTCTCGCACGACAGATCGCCTCGCAGCTGTCGACGAATGGCTCGCCGAGACCAGCGCTCGCGCCTCGGCCGGCCGCGTCGCGTAACGGCTCCTCGACGATCAAGCCGGAACTCGCGGCCGCCATAGAGGCGATCGCCCGCGCGGCCGACCTCATGAGCGAGCGCGACGAGCAGATCTCCGCCTCGGAGGTCCGCGCCCAGGAGCAGGACGGTCAGATCGACGCGCTCTCGCGCCAACTCGCGCAGACGGAGACGCGGTTGCGCGCGGCACTCGATGAGGCACAGCGCGAGCACAACCGGGCCGACGATCTGGAGCGCCGCTCGAACGAGCTTCTCGATAGGACGCAGGCCATGCTGACGGAGGCGAGCGAGCGCCTCGTCGCGGCCGAGACCCGTGCAGAGCACTCCGAGGAGAGCCTGAACCAGCTCCAAGCCTTCATCCTGGAGCGGCTCACGTTCTGACCTGACCACGTTGCAGGGGACGTCGCGCAGTCTGGCCCGAGGTCAGCAGGACCTCTGGATGGCCTTTTGAAAGCTCGTGCTAATCACCCGTGAGTGTGGCCACCTGAGCCTTCGACAGCAGCAGTCTCGTTGACAGTCCGGCCTCCATCCGCCATAAGCCTCGACCCGAGCGGAGGGTGCCCCAGCGGCGCCCCGTTCGGCTTATCGAGCACCAGACACGACGAGATGCGGTCGGGATCGCCACCCGGACACGCGACCGGAGACGACCCGTGAAGAGGACCTATCAACCGTCGAAGTTGGTGCGCAAGCGCCGCCACGGTTTCCGCGCCCGGATGGCGACCGTCGGAGGACGCCGCGTGATCGTGGCCCGGCGCGCGCGGGGCCGCAAGCGCCTCTCGGCCTGAGCGACACGCGCATGCGCCTCTGCGGAGGCGGCCAGGTCCTCGCGCGCCTGACGCGGCGGACGGACTATCTCGGCGCTGCGGCGGGCCGGCGCTTCCATACCGAGCGCATGACCGTCCAGGGGCTGAGGCGCGCCGATTCCGTGCAGACGGGGCCGCGGTTCGGGCTCACGCTCACGAAGAAGGTCGGGCACGCGACGGAGCGCAACCGCATCCGGCGG
>CAHJXE010000020.1 GCA_903644085.1 Hyphomicrobiales bacterium | reverse complement strand
GCGACGAGCCCGGCGACCAGGGCCGCGCAGCCCTGGCTCGCGATCTGCCAGCTCGCCACGAAGCCGCGGTGCCCGGCCGGCGCCGCCTCCAGCAGGTAGGCCGTCGAGGGTCCGACCTCGCCGCCGAGCGCGAACCCCTGGACGAGCCGCCCGGCGATGACGATCACCTGCGCCCACACCCCGAGCGTCGCGTAGCCGGGCGCGAGTGCCAGCATCAGCATGCCCACCGCCATCAACGCGATGGTGATCAGCATGGCGGGCTTGCGGCCCGCCCGGTCCGCGAAGGCCCCGATCACGATGCCGCCGACCGGGCGCATGACGTAGCCGATCCCGAAGAGCGCGAGCGACGCGAGGAGGCTGTCCGTCGCGTCGCGCGCGGGGAAGAACGCCTCGCCGATGGCCTTCGCGAAAAAGGCGTAGATGGTGAAATCGTAGAACTCGAGCGCGTTGCCCAGCACGACGGCCGCCACCGCCTTGCGCTCGAGCCCGGGCCGAACGGCCGATCCGTCTGCGGCGATCGTCGCCAAGTCGTCGCGCGCGGCCATCAGCAGGTCATCCCCGTGTCGCTCATCGCGATGAGCCGCGACCGGCGGTTGCCATGGCCGTCATGTCCGGCGACAGGCTCGCATCGTACGCGTTGCGCTCTCAGGTGCTCCCGCGCGGCCGTTGCGTCCCTGCGCCTCCGGCACATGCGCCAGGAGATACACGCCAAGATCGTAGCGGATCAACGACTCCCATCTCCAATCTGAATGCGAGATCGTCATCCCGCCGCGCCATCGAGAAGAGCGGCATCGGCTACGACGATCTCGCGACCGCGCTCGTGAAACGCGACAAGGCCGACCGGCGCGTGGCGCGTCAGACTCGGTCACGGAACGTCGCGATCCCGGCCGCACAGGGCGGGCAGGCACCGTCATGGCGAACAGCCAGGCTCCTGTCCGTCACCGGGCCAGAACCTGCGCGGCGAGAGCCGTGCCGCTGAGATAGGCCGCCTCGACCCGGCCGCCGAGACAGCCATCGCCGGCGATCCCGAGCCCCAACTCCGGCGACCACAGGCACGGCGTGTCCATCGCGGTCTCGACCATGGCGTAACGCCAGCGGTGCGCGACCGCGCGGACCACGCGGTCCCCGGCCGGCGAGCCCGGACCGAGGGCGCGGCGCAACTCGGTCGTGAGAAGCGCCGCAACCTCATCCGGAGCGCGTTCGAGATGCGTCCGCGACCAGCCCGGCGCGGCGTTCACGACCAGCGTCTCGCACGCCGGGTCGCGGCCCGGCTTGGTGCCGTCGCGGGCGATCCAGGCGATCGCGGCATCCGGATCACGCTCGCGCCGCTGCGTCTCGGCGAAGACGGGGTCGCCCCGGTGCTCCAGCATCAGAGTCCAGCACGGCGCGTAGCGCACCCGGTCCAGCGCGGGCTTGAGAGCAGGCCAGGTCACGCCGGCCGTCGCCACCAAGTCGCGGGCTTGTGGAGCGGGCGCAGTGACGAGAACCGCTTCGAGGCGATCCGCCAGCGTGTGACCCGTGGCGTCCGACAGGCGCCAGCCCTGCCCGTCGCGGGCGAGGCGAGCCACGGTGCAGCCGGTGGTCACGCCGAGGCCCGCGAGCATCGCGCGAACGGGCGAGGTCATCGCGGGTGTCCCGACCGACCACCCGGCCGACCCCCACGGGGCCGCGACGCCGGCCGCTGTCCACTCCGCCACGAGGGCCGCGAAGCCCGCGTCGCGAGCGCTGAAGTACTGCGCCCCGTGATCGACGCTCGACTCATCGGGAAAGCGGCGCGTGGCCATGCGGCCCCCGATACCCCGGCCCTTGTCGAACAGGGCCACGCGCAGGCCGGCGGCGCTCAAGGCGCGCGCCGCCGCGGCCCCGGCCATCCCTGCCCCGATGATCGCAACACTCTTCATGTTCGGTGAGCCGTAACGCTGTCGTCGGTCGAATGCCATGCTCGAGTGCTCAGCCGAACACCAGCTCCCGGTTGCGGCGTTCCAACTCCTCACCGTACTTGCGCAGGACGTGCGCCTCCGTCAGCGTGCCGATCACGCGTCCGGAGCCCGAGGCATCGACGACCGCCAGGACGTCGGCTTCGGCGTCGGTGAAGGTCGCCATGACCTCGCGCACCGGCGTGCCGGGGAGAAGCACCGTCTGGGCTTGGCGGGCGACCGTGCTGACGAGATCGTCCTGGCGCTCGGCCGCGACGTTGAGGTCGGCCGCCAGCACCATGCCGGCGTAGCGGCCCTCCGACGTCACGAGGACGAACTGCTTCTCGCGTCCTGACGACAGGACGTCCCGCACCCTCGCGATCGGCAAAGTCTCGGCGATGGCCCGGAAATCGTGGCGCATCAACATGGCGGCCGATATCTGCCGCAGCCACCCGATGTCGTGTGGACCCCGGATCGCGTCCTCGCCGCGCAGGTGGAAGCGCCAGGTCGCGAACGAATATCCGAACAGTTCGCGCACGATCAGCGTGGCGATCGTGGCCGCGACGACCGCCCCCACGGTCACGGAGAAATCCCCCGTGGTCTCGAGTGCGAGGCAGATCATGGCCACAGGCGCGCCCAACACGCCGGCCCCGAACGCCGCCATGCCGGCCATCGCGGACGTGCCGGGCTGGATGACGGCGGCCGGGGCGACGAGCCCGCCGAGGTGACCATAAAGCTGGCCCACCATGGCACCGAGCAGAAGCGACGCGAAGAACAACCCGCCGCGAAAGCCCGACCCGAGCGAGAGGGCGGAGGCGAGGGTCTTCAGAGCCAGCGCGATCGCGAGTGCCACGATGCCGGGATTGCTCACGAGGCTGATCTGGAGGGCGCCGTGTCCCGCACCGAGCACGACCGGGCTCACGAGCGCGAGACACCCCAGACAGAGCCCGCCGAGAACCGGTCGGTAAGCCGGTTTGAGGAACTGGATGCGCGCGAAACCGCGTTCGATGGCCGAGACGCCGACCATCAAGAGGATACTGCCCAATCCACATAGCGCGCCGACCAATGCGACCTGCGCGATCATCTCGGCGGAAAGAGCGCTCGGAAACCCCGGCACGAGCAGGTAGGCGTGGGTCGTGAGCTGGCGCGCGACGAGCGTACCCGTCACGGAACTGGCGATGACGGGGACGAAGCCAGCCGTCGCGTAGGCTCCGAGCACGACCTCGAAGGCGTAGAAGGCTCCGGCGAGCGGAGCCCCGAAGGCCGCGCTGATCGCCCCGGCCGCACCGCAGGCGACGAGAAGCCTCATGTCGCTGCGCCGCGCCGACAGGGCCCGCCCGAGCAGCGAACTGCAGGCGGCCGCGATCTGAGTGAACCCGGCCTCGAGCCCCACGGAGCCGCCGAACCCGTTCGACACGAGGGTCTGGCCGGAGATGAACAGCGATCCGCGGAAGGACAATCGGCCGCCATAGAGCGCGTTCGCCTCGATGGCGTCGCCCAACTTGGAGACGAGGCGCCGCGACAGGAGAACCGTGGAGGCGGCGATCAAGAGACCGCCCGCGACAGGTACCAGCACCGTCCGCCAACGCGACAGGTTCGCGGCGGCGCTGATGTCGCTTGCCTCGGACGCGTCGAACAGAACGACTTGCATCGCGTGCGCGATATCGGCCATGCCGACGACGAGCAATCCGCTCACGGCGCCGCTCGCTACGCCCGCGATCAGCAGGCCGAGCTCCCGCCGCCGGAAGAACCGCCGCAGCAATTGGGGGACGAGGGCATCAACGAACCTGGACTGAGACACTGCCGAACCTCGTGAGGCTTCCCCGACGCGATCTTGTGCGTTGACGCCCGTGGCGGGCGATTGTGCCCTCGGGTTCACACACTGCCGAGGTAGATCTTGGGATCGAAGTAGTCGGTGGCCTTGACCGGACCCGGGATGCAGGCGCTCGCGACGAAGAAATCGCTCGATTGCTGGAGCCAGTTCGCGACAGTCCCGTCGACGTAGAACCGCTTCCACTCCTTGGACGTGAACATCTTCTGGGCCTTGAACTGCTCCTGGATGTCGGCGATCGGCACATCCGGATGATGCGCGGTCGCGAGCGCCGTCAGCGCGAGGTCAGGGTTCGCGATGATGTAGTCGTTCGCCTCCGCCCAGCCTTTCGCGATCCGGCAAAGGACGTCCTTGTTGTCGACGTAGTAATCGTTGCGCGCGGCCCAACCTCCCATGACGGCCGCCTGCGGGTAGAATGCGGAGGCGTCCGCGATCTTCACCGCGCCCGGCATCTTCGAGCGCACGACCACGTTGTGAGGCACCCAGAGGGCCACGGCCGGGACCTCCCCCGCGACGAACGCGGCGACCGCCGCCGGCATGGACCGGTCGACGATCTCGACATCCCTGGGATCGAGCTTGTTCGCCCTGAGAGCCCGGTCGAGAAACAGGTGGGCGGTGGTGCCGACGGCTGTCGTCACGCGCCTGCCCTTCAGGTCCGTGATGGATGCCAGACCTTGATCGCCGCGGACCCATAGCTGCGCGGTCGCGACCTCGATGTTGTTGACGAGGAAGACTTTGCCCCGACCGCGTGCCGGACCGTTCGACAGCACCGCCCCCGTGGCGAGGACATCGAGACCGCCTTCGGTCAGCGCCTCGAACATCTCGAGCCCTGTGTTGAATCGCACCATCTCGAACTCGATCCCCTGCCGATCGAACGAGCCCTGATCGACACCGGTCCAGATCTGGCCGGCCACGGCGACCGTAGACAGATAGCCGAGCCTCACGCGGGTTCCTGTCCGGGCGAGGGCAGGACGACCGAGAGCGGTACCCGCCGCGAACGTTGCAGAGGCTGCGAGGAAGGTCCGGCGCTTCATGGTGAAGTCTTTCTCCGACCCGTTCAGCAGGCCGGCCAACCCTCGATCTCCAAGCGGGCGCGCAGGCCTTGCTCGACCTGACCGGCCGAGGCTGCCGATGCCAGTTCATCCTGCTTTAGCACTCGGACAGAAAACCACAATATCCCAAATCGACGGAAGATGGGCGGGAGTTGAACCCTGAGCACTTACAGGTCGATCTCCCCTGCCATGACTGTGTAACTTCGAAATGAAGCAGGCTTCGTGTTGACAAACGGTAGCGATCCCACATGAATGGGCAAAATGTCAGAAGACGGGAGGACTCCAGGATGTTCGCGGTCGAGCGCAAGAAGCTGATCCTTCAACGACTCCATGATTATGGACGCGTACGGGTGGTGACGCTCGCGGCGGATCTGCGCCTGTCCGACGAGACGATCCGGCGCGACCTCGCGAGCCTGGAGGCTGAGGGACGCCTTCGGCGCGTTCACGGCGGGGCCGTCGACTTGTCGCGCCTGACTGGACCCGAACCGACGATGACGGAACGCCACTCTGTCCGGGTTAGGGAGAAGACGATGATCGCGCGTGCGGCCATCTCCCTCATCCCCAAGGAGGGCTCGCTGTTCCTGGAATCGGCCTCGACGTCGCTCTACGTCGCGCAACTCCTTCCACCGATGCCGGGCCTCACAGTATTCACCAACGGCCTCCACGTCGCGCATGCCCTCGGCGAGCGGACCGACCTGACCGTGGTGATGATCGGCGGCCGCGTGCGTCGGGAGAGCCTGACCACTCTCGACGACTGGGCCCTGGCGGCCCTGGACGGCCTCCACGTCGACCTGGCCTTCGTGGGCACGCTCGCCTTCGCGCGCGGAGCCGGGCTGACGACGCCGGACCTGGCGGACGCGGCCGTCAAACGGAGATGCCTATCCGTCGCGGACCGGACGGTCCTGCTGGCGGAATCCCCGAAGTTCGGAGTGGTCTCGTCCTGCCGGTACGGCGACATGGACGACATCGACGTGCTTGTGACGGACGACGCGATGTGCACCGAAGCCGTACACGACTTCAGGCAGGGTGGCCTGGAGGTCATCTTGGCAGACCTCGGAGACTCTCAGGTCCTGTCGGAGGTGGCGGCATGAGCGCGCTGATCGCCTCCCCCCGGGTCAGCCTCGCAGAAGCGCTCGAGCCGGCCACCCGCCGTGCCGCGCTCGCGGGCTTCATGGGCTCGTTGCTGGAATGGTACGACTTCTACCTCTTCGGCACGGCGGCCGCCCTCGTGTTCGGACCGCTCTTCTTCCCGAACAGCTCGCCGGCGGCGGGCACCTTGGCGGCCTTCGCGACCTTCGCGATCGGGTTCATCGCCCGTCCGATCGGCGCGGTGCTGTTCGGCCATGTCGGCGACCGCATCGGCCGCAAATACGCGCTGCTCGCGACGGCCCTGCTGATGGGCGCCGGCACGTTCCTCATCGGTCTCTTGCCGACCTACGAGAGCATCGGGGTCTGGGCCCCGGTCCTGCTCGTCGTCTTACGCCTGGCGCAGGGTCTCGGCATCGGCGGCGAGTGGGGCGGCGCGGCTCTTATCGCCCTCGAACACGCGCCGCGGGGCTGGCGCGGGCTCATCGGCACGTTCCCTCAGATGGGCACGCCCTTCGGGCTGCTGCTCTCGACAGGCGCGTTCGCGTTGTCGGTCTCGATGCTCTCCAACGAGACCTTCATGGCCTGGGGCTGGCGCGTGCCGTTCCTTCTCAGCATCGTGTTCATGGTTCCGGCGCTCTACATCCGGTCCCGGGTCGAGGAGAGCCCCGTGTTCCGCAAGGCCGCGGAGGCGCTCGTCGAAGGGCGCAAGCGCCAGGCGATCCCGGTGGTCGACCTGTTTCGGAACCATTGGCGAAACCTCGTGCTCGCCACCGGCGCACGCCTCGCCGACGCCGCAACGTTCAACGTCATCAACGTGTTCGGGATCGCTTACGCGTCGCGGCAGCTCGGCGTGTCGCGGGAACTGATGCTCAGCGGCTTCGTGATCGCGGCGGCCGTGGAGGTCGTGGTTCTGCCGCTGATCGGCGTCCTGTCGGACCGGATCGGGCGAAAGCCGGTCTATCTCGCGGGCGTCGCGTTCTCGGGCCTGTTCATCTTCGCGTACTTCCCACTGTTGCAACAAGGGTCCGCCGTCGCCGTTTGGTGGGCCATCACCCTGGCGCTCGCGGTCGGCACGAGCCTCATGTACGGGATCCAGAGTTCCTTCTTCTCGGAGCTGTTCAGCACCTCCGTGCGCTACACCGGGATCTCAGTCGCCTACCAGCTCTCGGCATTGCTCGCCGGGGCGCCAACGCCGCTCATCGCGGCCGCGCTCGTCTCATGGTCAGACGGCGCCTGGTGGCCCGTCGCGGTCTACCTGCTCGCCGTGTGCACGGTCAGCTTCGTGTGCGTCTGCCTGGCGGCCGAGACGAGCCAAGGTGAACTGCCCGTGGATGTCCATCGCGAACTGGACACCATCAAGGTTTGATCGACACGATGGCCCCCAAGCGTCCCAACATCGTCTTCATCATTACCGACCAGCAGCGTTTCGACACGGTCGCGGCGCAGGGATATTCCTGGATGGAGACGCCGAACCTGGACCGCCTCGTGCGGGAGGGCGTCACGTTCAGCCGCATGTTCGTCACGGCGCCGTCCTGCGCGCCGTCCCGCGCGAGCCTGTTCACGGGGCTTTACCCGCACACGACCGGCGTGCTGCGCAACGACGATCCCTGGCGCCATTCCTGGGTCGAGCGGGTCGCGGCCGCCGGGTATCGGTGCGTGAACGTCGGCAAGATGCACACATTCCCCTACGAGACGCCGCTCGGCTTCCACGAGCGGCACGTCGTCGAGAACAAGGACAGGGCGCATCCGATGCTCCCCTTCTTCCTCGACACCTGGGACAAGGCGCTGCACGCGCGCGGCATCGAGAAGCCGACCCGCGTCACCCATCGTCGACGGGAGGACTACCGCGACCGTCTCGGCGCCTTCGTGTGGGACGGCCCGGCCGACATGCACCCGGACAACTTCGTCGGCGACCTCGCGACCTGGTGGCTGGACCGCTACGAGGGGACCGAGCCGTTCTTCCTGCAGATCGGCTTCCCCGGCCCGCATCCGCCCTACGACCCGACCCCGGACGCGTTGGCTCTCTACGCGGATCGCGACATCCCGCTGCCTATTCTCGATCCGGACGACCTCGCGGGGCAGCCCGCGCCGCTGAAGGCGCTGCGGGCCGAGCACATGCGGCAGGACCACGACGCCGTCGTCCACCTGGACGAACCGAGCTCCGAGCAGTTGCGCCGGCAGCGCGAGCATTATTGCGCGAACGTCACCATGATCGACGCGCAGGTTGGGGCGCTGTTGCAGGCGTTGGATCGGCGCGGCGTGCTGGACGAGACCGTGATCCTGTTCACCTCCGACCACGGCGATTGTCTGAACGACCACGGCCACAGCCAGAAGTGGACGATGTACGAACAGAGCGTGAGGGTCCCGGCCATCATCTGGGGGCCCGGACGGGTCGGCCCGGCGCGGGAGGTGGACAGCCTCGTGTCCCTGTTCGACCTCGGCCCGACCGTCCTCGAACTGGCCGGTGCGGATGTGCCGGACTGGATGGAAGCCCGCTCGCTCACGCCGTTCCTGGCGGAGGGGACGGATGCGGAGGGACGCCGCTACGTGTTCGCCGAGCACGCGCGGGACGCCATCCTGACCGAGACTGCGTTCATGACGATGATCCGGGACCGGCACTGGAAGCTCGTGACGTTCGTGGACAGTCCGGAGGGACAGCTCTTCGACCTGGAGACCGATCCGGAGGAGCGGCGCAATCTCTGGTCCGTGCCGTCCCACGGCGCGGTCAAGCAGGGACTGCTCGACGCGATCCTGCGGTGGAGGATCGAGAGCGACCTCGTCACGAGCGGCTGGACACGCGACATGCGGTGATGTCGGCCGGCCGTGCGACTGTCGGTCCGGACGTGGCGGTGAACGGGATGAGGTCCACGCGATGGCACACTGCGCCTGCGGCGAACTCATGATGGGCGAGATGCGGTCGATCCCGGCGGGTCGCTTCGCCATGGGGTCGGACCGGCACTATCCGGAGGAGAGCCCGGTCGTGACGGTCGACGTCCCGGCATTCCGTATCGATGCGCATCCCGTGACGAACGCTGAGTTCGCCGCCTTCGTGGACGCGACGGGGTACCGGACCGTCGCGGAGATGCCTCCCGACCCCGCGCTCTACCCGGACGCGGACCCGGCCCTCCTCCTCGCCGGATCCGTCGTGTTCACGCCGCCTGAGGAAAGCCGGACGGCCGGTGGCTGGTGGCGCTATGTGCCCGGAGCCTGCTGGCGGATGCCGGACGGCGTGACGACGCTGGACGGGAGCCTCGACGCTCACCCTGTCGTGCACGTCGCGGCGGCAGACGCGGACGCCTACGCGGCCTGGGCTGGAAAGCGCCTGCCGAGCGAGGCCGAATGGGAGTACGCCGCGCGCGGAGGCCTCGAGGGCGCCGAATTCGCTTGGGGCGATACGTTCATGCCAGGGCAGCGGCGATGGGCGAATACCTGGCCCGGCGCGTTCCCGCATCGCGGCGACCCGGGTCCCGACCGCCACGGGACGACGCAGGTCGGCGCCTTCCCGCCGAACGGCCACGGCCTGTGGGACATGATCGGCAACGTGTGGGAATGGACCCGCGATCTCTGGACGTCCCGGCACGCTCCCTCGCTGGCCTGCTGCGCGTCGAGCAGCCGGGAGCCGCCGTCCCGCGTCGGTGGCGCGCGAAAGCCGTCATCCGACATCCCTCGCCGGGTCATCAAGGGCGGCTCGCACCTGTGCGCCCCCAATTACTGTCAGCGGTATCGGCCGGCCGCTCGCCAGCCGCAATCCATCGACAGCGCGACAAGCCACATCGGTTTTCGTTGCGCGGCGTAAGCTGAGCCGCTGACTTCACCTCTCGCGGTGCGTGGCGTAGAGCAGGCCTCCTCCATCTGGGGTCGCTACTGATCTGTACCGCGCACCGAACCGTCCGGATCATCGCCCGGGGCGGCATCGACTGGACGCACCTCCATTGTCTTCGAACTCATGAGCGCCCGTCGAAGCGAACTGGACGCGCAACCGGACCGATATAAGCTGCAGCGACGTCGCGATGACGGTGACGAGGTCGCCGGCCGCCAAACGTTCGAGCCCAGAGTTGGAATGCTTCGGATCAGGATCGATCGTGGTTGCTAGCCCGACAATACCGCCGCCCCAACCAACGGGACTCGCACCCGCGCTCGCGCGCAACATCCATTCGTTGAGCGAGCGGAAATTCGCCGAACAGAGGGCAGCGGGGCTTCAGGAACGAGCTGCCCAGTTCATAACCCGTTTCGCCGGTAGCATGGCGTTCGTGTACATCCACGCGGTGTTGTTCGGCATCTGGATCGCGGTGAACACCGGGTTGGTCTCGTTTCTGCCGAAGTGGGACGAGTCCTTCGTCGTCCTGGGCACATTGGCGTCAGCCGAGGCCATATTCCTCTCGACCTTCGTTCTCATCAGCCAGAACCGCATGGCGGCTGCTGCCGACAAGCGGGCGGATCTCGACCTTCAGATCAGCTTGCTCTCGGAGCACGAGGTCACTCGCCTCGTGACGCTCGTGGCGGCGATCGCGGCCAAGTTGGAGGTCCACACGCAGGCAGATGCGGAGGTCCACGAGATGAGCCAGGACGTGGCACCCGAAGCTGTCCTGGACGAGATCGAGGCTGAAGAGAAAACCAGGGAGGCTGTGGAGTAACGCGTGACCGTGCCTGTGCTCTTCAAGACCGCCCGGTCCGTCTGGAGAGCGCGCGTACGAATTGATCGCGATCTTCTCGGGGTCGCGTGCAATATCGAGCTGGTCCGCGGGTGCAGTCGACTTCGGTCGCGATCGCCGAAGGTACAGGAACCCGCATGAGTGAGACCTCGACATCTGTGCCCGGCGTGATGGGCGACTTCACGGCCCGATTGCTGACCCAAGCGGGCATCGGGCCCGGCATGCGGATCCTCGATTACGGATGCGGTCCGGGGGACGTCCTGCTCCATGTCGCGCGGCTGGTCGGCGACACGGGCTCCGTGCTCGGCATCGACCGTGACGCGGCGTCCCTCGCGACGGCACGCGAGCGGGCCCGCGCGGTCGGCCTCGGCAACGTGGACGTCCGACGAGCCGACCTTGGAACGGATACGATCGATGGTCCCTTCGACGCCGTGGTGGGGCGGCGCGTCCTCATGTACCTTCCCGACCCGGTCGCGACCATGCGCGCGCTCGTCGGCGCGCTGAAACCCGGCGGTCTCGTGGTGTGCCAGGAGCACGATGCCGTGATGACGCCGGGATCTGCCATGCCCCTGCCGCTGCACACGACGGTCCACGACCTCATCTGGCGCACCGTCGAACGTGAGGGCGGCGACACCCGCATGGGCTTCCGTCTCGCGTCCGTGCTCACGCGGGCGGGCCTCGTGATCGAAGGTATCCGCGCGGAGGCGCTGGTGCAGACCGCGACGCTGCGCCAGCCGACCGCCGCATTGGTCCGGCTCATGCTGCCCCGGATGGTCCGCCACGGCGTCGCGAGCGCGGAGGAACTGGATCTCGACACGCTCGACCGACGGCTCGCGGACGAACTGCGCGAGAACGATGCCACTTACGTCGGCGACGTCGCGTTCGGCGCCTGGGCTCGCAAGCCCGGCTAGCGAGGCTCGCTCAGAACCTCGTCGTCAGCTCCGTCAGCCAGATCGGCGACGCATCGACGAGGGCTGCCTCGGCCCACTTGTCGAGGCCGGTGAGGACGAACAGGCCGGACGCGACGAGCGCCGCGCCCATCAGCGACTTCGCAAGCGTCGCGGCACCGCGCGCCGGTCCCGCCAGCGCAGGAGTGCGGTGCGCGACAGGGCTCCGAGCCCGAGAAGGGGCAGCGCCGCCCCGATGCCGAGCATCCGCCATCGTGGCGGCGACCGAACCGAAGCTCGCCGTGCTAGCGGCCGCGATCGACGCGGCCCCGAGCGTCGGACCCGCGCAGGCGCTCCACACCGTCCCGAGCAGGGGCCCGACACCGAACTGCCCGGACCAGCCGCGTGTCGAGATCCCGCCGAAACGACGCTCCGACCAGTTTCCGAACGGGGACGCCGCCACGGCGAGGGCCGCTTGCAGTCGCGGCGCGATGAGCACGAGATCGATCGCCGCCAGCAATGCGGCCGCGATCGGTCTCAGGATGTCGGGGTCGAACCCGACAGAGGCGCCCAGCGTGGCGACGAGCGTGCCGATCAGCCTGAACGAGAGTGCGAGCCTCCGGCCAGATCCGGAAGGCCGAAGCGATGCCCCGAGGATGCCGAACCGAGCACGATCGGCAGGATGGGCAGCACGCAGGGCGACAGCGTCGAGAGCATCCCCGCCAGGGTCGCGAAGGCGAGCGTCGCGATCAAGGCCGGTACCCTCTCGCGTCAAGCAGGCTCGCCCGGATCGGATCGGCTCAGATCGACCTGCCGAGCTGACCCGCTGTGGACGCATTTGAAAGTTCGGCATCTGGACCGCATCGCGGACATCAGCGGCGGCAGCGGGCGATTGATGCAGGGCCGGCAGGTGCCGACCGGCATCGCGCTCGGGCTCGTCTTCGCCCCCATGATCTACCCGGCCATGTTCGGCGCGGCACCTGCTCGTGACCATCACGGCCTCGACGCCGCTCGTCGTGGTCGCGGGGCGACTGCGCGGCTTTGCAGAGCGATCAGAGCGTCGCCGGTGCTGACGCTTCGGCTTCCAGGACCGCCGCGTCCGTGTCGAGCCGGTCGACGCGGCGGAGTTCTGGGAACAGGCGAGACCATAGGAGGGCAACGAGAAGCGTGCCGATACCACCAGCCACGACGGCCGGGACCGTGCCGAGGGCCGCCGCCGTCATCCCTGACTCGAACTCGCCGAGTTGATTCGAGGTCCCGATGAAGAGTGCGTTCACTGCGCCCACCCGACCGCGCATGGCGTCTGGCGTTCGCCCTTGGACGAGGGCTTGGCGAACGACGACGCTGATCACGTCTGCGGCGCCGAGCACGTACAGGGCGGCCAACGACAATGGCACCGACCGCGATAGACCGAAGACCACGGTGGCGATCCCGAACGTCGCGACGGCGACGAACATCCGGATCCCGGCGGCGCTCTGGATCGGGTATCGGGCGAGGACGACGGACATGGACAGGGCGCCGAGCGCTGGAGCAGCCCGAAGAGCGCCGAGCCCCCAAGGACCCGTGTCGAGAATGTCGCGAGCGAACACGGGAAGGAGAGCGGTCGCACCCCCGAGCAGCACGCTGAACAGATCGAGAGAGATCGCGCCCAGGATCGCCTTCCGGCTCCGGATGAAGGACAATCCGGACAAGACCGACGCGAGTGTTGCGGGCTCGCGCGACGGCGCGGCACGGGTCGTCCGGATGCAGGCCATCGACGCGCTCGCCAGACAAAACAGCACCGTGGCGAGCCCGTACACCCCAGTCCCGCTGCCGCCGACGGCATACAGGACGCCGCCGAGCGAAGGCCCGACGATCGTGGCGGTCTGCGTGGCCGACACGGACAGAGCTGTCGCTCGAGAGAGTGCCCCGTCGGGGATGAGGCCCGGCAGAAGGGCCGCGGTGGTCGGTCCCTCGAAAGCGCGCGCGGCGCCGAGAACGGCCACCAACGCGAAGATCGCGTGGCGGTCGAGCCACCCTGCGAGGGAACCGGCGAACAGCGTGCAAGCGACCGCCCCCTCGATCGCCTGACACGCCGATACGATCCGGCGGCGGTCATACCGGTCCGCCACATGGCCAACGAGGAGCGTCAGGCAAAGCTGGGGCAGGAACTGAGCGAGCCCGACGAGGCCGAGATCGAAGGCACTCCCCGACAGGGCGTAGACCTGCCAACCCACCGCGACTCCGACGGTCTGGAAAGCGAGATTGGACGACGCGCGGGCGATCCAGAACAGTCGGAATGCAGACCCGAGCGGCGGCAGATTGGAAAGGCTGGTCCTGACGCTCATAGGCGCGAGGTCTACAGCATGGGCATGCCGCCCGTCACCGGCACGAGCGCGCCCGACATGTAGCTGCCCTCGTGAGAAGCGAGGAGAACGTAGACGGGTGCGAGCTCGGCCGGCTGCCCGGCTCGGCCGAGCGGGGTGTTGGCTCCGAGCTGCTCCATCTCCTGCGGCGACTTCACGATCGGCTGGATCGGCGTCCAGATCGGGCCGGGCGCGACGCAGTTCACCCGGATGCCCTGCGGGGCGAGGAGGTTCGAGAGCCCGATGGTCAGGCTGGCGATCGCGCCCTTGGTGGCGGCATAGACGAGCATGCCCTTGCCCGCGACCTTGGCTTGCACGCTCGTGGTGTTCACGATCGCGGATCCCGGCTTCATGTGCGCCATCGCGGCCTGCGCGAGATAGAACATCGCGAACACGTTGGCCCGGAAGCAGCCTTCCAGGTCCGTCGCCGTCACGTCAGCGAGCGTCTCGTTGACGACCTGCGCGGCGGCATTGTTCACCAGCACGTCGAGACCGCCGAGCCCTGCGACGGTCTGGGCCACGAGGTCGCGACAATGCGCTTCGTCGCGGATGTCGCCCGGCAGAAGCAGGCAGCGCCGACCGGCCTTCTCGATCCAGGCTGCCGTGTCCTCTGCATCCGACTGCTCCACGTCGAGGTAGGAGATCGCCACATCTGCGCCCTCGCGGGCGTAGGCGATCGCGACCGCTCGCCCGATGCCGCTGTCACCCCCGGTGATGAGTGCGATGCGCCCGGTGAGCAGGCCTTTGCCCACGTAGCTCTCCTCGCCGTGGTCGGGGCGGGGATGCATCTGCGAGGTGAGGCCGGGTCTCGGCTGCTGCTGATCGCCCTGGTAGGGAGGTCGAGGTCCAGCCTCGCGTGGATCGTCGTTCATGCCGGCTCGTCCAATCGGTCACACGCCCGATCGTGTCGAACGTCGAGCGGGCTTTGACGTAATGCACGGATGCCAGAAAGGTCTCCGGTCGCGACCGGGGATCTGCGTCATCGCCGCCGCGGCCAGCATTGCGGACGTCGCAGCGTAGAGCCGGTCGCAGGCCCTTCGAGGCGGCTTCAGTTCGCGGACGCGTCGTGCACTCGTGAAGATGCGTGATGGCACGTTCAGCCGGTCCGAGTTCCCGTACGACCAGCCCGCGATCTCGACACCTGCCCGGCCGGGAAGGAGTTGAGACCCCGTCAGAAGGTTTATCGGCCTTCGGTTCCGATCGTCGATGAGGACGGAATGATGCGCGACCGCGCCAGCACGTCCGACTGCGACCCGTGCGAGTCGAGGCCGCGGTGCACGCCCAACATGCCGCTCGCAAGATCCTCCGCTCGGTCCACGAGGGCGCACGGGCCATGGCTCGGGACCTCGCCCTCACCGAAGAGTACGTCACCTCGCGGCGGCAGCGGGAGCCGCATTCCCGGTTCACTCGGCAGCGAGCGAGTGTGATGACCTCGGCCTGCTGTAGGGCGAAGAAGGACGAGCCTCGAGGCGAGTGAGGCCCTCAATGCACATCGCGATGTCGATCGGCATACCCTCGCTCGGCCGATCGGCGAGCACGGACTTCGCCGAGCACGAACTTTGCCGAGCACGAACTTTGCGACATGACCGCGGCGAGTCTTGCCGGACCCTGTGGCGTCCGGCGCCAGAAGGAGAGAAAGATGGCGGACGGGTTCGACAAGGCGGGCTACGGCTCCATCCCGATCGGGTTCGGCGTGAGGCCTGCGGTGCTCGTGGTCGATTTCCAGCGGGCCTTCACGGATCCGACATTCCCGGCGGGCGGTTCGCCCCACATCGCGGCCGCCGTCGAACGGACCGCGACGCTGCTCGAGGCCGCCCGGCGGATGGGGATCCTGGTCGTGTCTTGCCGGCATGCCTGGTGCGGCGAGCGCGACATGATCCCTTGGAAGGTCGCCTCCCTGCGCACGGGCTTCTTCGAGGGCGATCCGGGCACACAGATGGACCGGCGCATCCATGACGAGTCCTACGACGTGAACTTCACGAAGACGGGTCCGTCGATCTTCTTCGGTACGCCCTTGTCGTCCATCCTGATCAAGAACGGGATCGACACGACGATCATCACGGGCTGCACGACATCCGGCTGCGTGCGGGCCTCGATCATCGACGCGTTCTCCAACGGATTGCGCACGATCGTCCCGGCTGATTGCTGCGGCGACCAGGAGATCGGTCCGCATGAGGCGAACCTGCTCGACGTCGGGCGCCGCTACGCGGACGTGTTGGATGCCGATGCCTGCCTCGACTACATCGGCAGGCCGCAACTGCGATCCGCTTCGAATTTGTTCATGATCTAAATATCTATCAGTATCTTTATAGTACTTCTTTGTTGTAAGGTAATCACTATCAAGTAGATAGGGGTTTAGAAGGTGACAGGTAGCATGATCCGAAGCTCCGCAGCGAGCCAGGCGAGAAAGCTCAGCAGAGCGGCATTCTTGCGAGCCCGGGGCGGGATCGCGAGATAATGGCCCACATAGCTGATGTTCCGCGCCCGGTTCAGCAGCGGCTGGACGAGGTCGCCGCGATCGAGCTCGCGTTCGGCGAGGCGGGTCGATTCCAGCGTCACGCCCATCCCGTCCGCCGCGGCCGAGATCGCCATGAAGCTGCGGTCGAAGCGGGGGCCTGACGGGATCGGGGCGGACAGCCCGTTACACTCGAACCACTCGGCCCAGCGGACCCGCTTCGACTCGCTCTCGATCAGCGGGCAGGTCTTGAGGTCGGCCGCGTTGTGGATTCGGCGCGCCAGCTCCGGCGTGCAGAGCGGCGCGACCGTCTCCTCGCCGAGCGGAAGAACCAGGAGGCCTTCGCGCGGCGCGGGGCCGTACACGATGTCGGCGTCGAACTCGTCGGTCACGAAGCGGGAGTAATCGGTCCCGGCCGAGAGCCGGATCTCGATCCCGGCCTCGCCCGTCAGCCGTCGCAGGCGCGGCATCAGCCATTGGGTCGCCATGCTGGGCGCGCAGTGGAGGCGCAGCAGGTTGCTCGTGCGGCCCGCAACGACCGACATCCCGTGCTCGATCTCCTCCAAGCCGCGCGAGACATGGCGGAGCAGGCTCTCGCCGGCGGGATTGAGCTGCACGGTGCGCCCGCTGCGCTTGAACAACCGCACCGAGAGATCCGCTTCGAGCTTGCGAATCGCGTGGCTGACGGCGCTGGGCGACAGGTTCAGGTCTTGTGCGGCTGCCTTGAACAAACCGAGGCGGGCCGCGGACTCGAAGGCCCGGACAGCGAGGAGCGAGGAGGATCTCATCGCATGAGATGAAGCGAATTCATCTCAGCGCGCAATCTTTGCGTTTCACCATGCCCCACGAGGCCGGTAGAAGACCTCAAAACGTGAGGGTGGAACGACGATGCTACTCGAGGGCAAGACGGCGATCATCTCGGGCGCGGCCGGTCCGCGCGGCATCGGGTTCGCGACCGCCAAGCTCTTCGCCGCCCAGGGCGCGAAAGTCGCCATCGTGGATATCGACGGGGCGGCGGCGGAGACGGCCGCCGCCGAGCTCGGCCGACACCATCTCGGCCTCGCCTGCGACGTCACCGATCGCACGTCCTGCGGGCGGGCGGTCGACGCCGTGACGGCGCAGTTCGGCCGGATCGACATCCTCATCAACAATGCCGGCGTCACCCAGCCCGCCAAGGTCGTCGACATCGTCGAGGCGGATTGGGACCGGCTCATGGACGTGAACCTGAAGGGCGTCCTCTATCTCAGCCAGGCGACGATCCCGGTCATGCAGGGCCAGAAAGCGGGCGCGATCGCGTGCATGTCCTCGGTCTCCGCGCAACGCGGCGGCGGGATCCTCGGCGGCCCGCACTACTCGGCCGCGAAGGCCGGCGTGCTGGGCCTCGCCCGCGCCATGGCGCGCGAGCTCGGGCCGGACGGCATTCGGGTGAACTGCGTGACGCCGGGGCTGATCCAGACGGACATCAACGCCGGCAAGATCTCCGACGAGTCCCGGGGCAAGATCCTGGAGGGGATCCCGCTGAACCGTCTCGGCGTGCCGGAGGACGTGGCGCGGATCTTCCTGTTCCTGGCCTCCGAGCTGTCCGGCTACGTCACGGGCGCGACGATCGACGTCAACGGCGGCATGCTGATCCATTGAGGGACGTCCGATGACCGCGCCGCAGCCGGGCCACAACCTCGACCTGCCCGCGAGGGCGCACGCGATCCGGCGGACCGCGCTCCAGATGGGTGCGGTGCAGGGTCAGGGCTACATCGCCCAGGCGCTCGACGTCGCCGACATCCTGGCGGTCGCGTATTTCCACGCCATGACGTTGCGCCCCGAGGACCCGCACTGGGAGGGGCGCGACCGGTTCTATCTCTCGATCGGGCACTACGCGATCGCGCTCTACGCGGCGCTCATCGAGGCCGGGATCGTGCCCCGCGAGGAGATCGAGACCTACGGGGGCGACGACAGCCGCCTGCCGATGTCCGGCATGGCCACGTATACGCCCGGTATGGAGATCACCGGCGGCTCGCTCGGCCACGGCCTGCCGATCGCGATCGGCGCCTGCCTCGGCCTCAAGCGGAAGAACTCGTCCGCCTTCGTGTACAACCTGCTCTCGGACGGTGAGCTCGACGAGGGGTCGACCTGGGAGGCGGCGCTCGCGGGCGCGCACCACAAGCTCGACAACCTGATCGCGATCGTCGACGTCAACAACCAGCAGGCGGACGGTCCTTCGGGCGACGTGCTGCGCACCGAGCCGCTCGTGGACAAGTGGCGCGCCTTCGGCTGGTTCACACAGAGGGTCGACGGCAACGACATCGACGCATTGGTCACGGCCTTCGACGCCGCGCGCCGCCACGATCGCCCCGAACCCCGGATCATCATCTGCGACACGCTGATGGGCAGGGGCGTGCCGTTCCTGGAGGCGCGCGAGAAGAACCATTTCATCCGCGTCGACGAGCACGAGTGGGATCAGGCCCTGCTCCAGCTCGACGCGGCGCTCCCGCGCTGACCCTCCGACCCCGAGCGATCCCGATGAACGCCCCGACCCTGCCGCCGAAGCCTCGCCTCAAGACGTCGGCAATGATCGCGTCGATCGCCGCCGCCGGCCAGAAGACGAAGCCCGCACCCTTCGGCCACGCGCTGGTGGCGCTCGCGCGCGAGCGACCCGAGATCGTCGGGCTGACGGCTGACCTCGCGAAGTACACGGACCTGCACATCTTCGCGCAGGCCTTCCCCGACCGCTTCTACCAGATGGGCATGGCCGAGCAGGTCCTGATGTCGGCCGCCGCCGGCATGGCGCGGGAGGGCTCGATCCCGTTCGCCACCACCTACGCGGTCTTCGCCTCGCGCCGTGCCTACGACTTCATCTGCATGGCGATCGCGGAGGAGAACCTGCCCGTGCGCATCGTGTGCGCGCTGCCCGGCCTCACCACGGGCTACGGGCCGAGCCATCAGGCGACGGACGACCTCGCGATCATGCGCGCGATGCCGAACCTCACGGTGCTGGATCCCTGCGACGCGCACGAGATCGAGCAGGCGACGGCCGCGATGGTGGACCATCCGGGTCCGGTCTACATGCGGCTCCTGCGGGGGCAGGTGCCGCTCGTCCTCGACGAATACGGCTACACGTTCGAGATGGGCAAGGCGGCTTTGCTGCGCGACGGCGCGGACGCGCTCGTCGTCTCGTCCGGGCTGATGACGATGCGGGCGCTCGAAGCCGCGAAAGCGTTGGAGGCGGACCGCGTCGACGTCGCGGTGCTGCACGTGCCGACGATCAAGCCGCTCGACGAGGCCGCGATCCTGCGCGAGGCCGGCCGCACCGGCCGCAAGGTCTACGTCGCCGAGAACCATTCGGTCGTGGGCGGCCTCGGCGAGGCGGTGGCGGGCCTCCTGATGCGCTCGGGCGTGCATCCGGCCTTCGCCCAGATCGCGCTGCCCGACCGCTTCCTCGACGCCGGCGCGCTGCCGACGCTGCACGACCGCTACGGCATCTCGACCGATGCCGTCGTCCGTCGCATCCGGGATGGGCTCTGACATGGGCGTCGCGGAGGTGACGCGGAACGCCGCGCCGACGCAGCCCGACGCTTCGCCCGACCGACCCGACGTATCGGCGGGCAGGATGGCGGACGCGATCCGTTTCCTCGCGCTCGACGCCATCGCCAAGGCCGAGGAGGGCCATCCCGGCGCGCCGCTCGGCTGTGCGGAGATCGCGACCGCGCTCTTCACCCGCCACCTGCGTTGCAATCCGCAGGACCCGCACTGGCCCGACCGCGACCGTTTCGTGCTGTCGAACGGCCACGGCTCCATGCTGATCTACGCGCTGCTCCATCTCTCCGGCTATCCGGGCATGGACATGGAGGAGATCCGGCGCTTCCGCGTGCTCGGCTCCAACACCCACGGCCACCCCGAATACGCGCCCGGCCACGGCATCGAGGTGACGACGGGGCCGCTCGGGCAAGGGATCGCGAACGCCGTCGGCATGGCGGTGGCCGAGGCCCGGCTCAATCACGAGTTCGGACCGGACCTCGTGGACCACCGCGTCTACGCGCTCGTCGGCGACGGCTGCCTGATGGAGGGGATCGGCCAGGAGGTGATCTCGCTCGCCGGCCATCTCAGGCTCGGCAAGCTCACGTTCCTGTGGGACGACAACGTCATGACGGATGACGGGTCGACCGACCTGTCGATCAGCGAGGACGTGCGCGCCCGTTTCCGCGCCGCCGGATGGCACGTCCTCGACGCGGACGGCCACGACGTCGAGGCCGTCTCGAACGCGCTGGACCTCGCCCGCGCCGACCCGCGACCCTCGCTCGTCGCTTGTCGCACGATGATCGGACGCGGGCTGCCGCGCCTCGAAGGGCAGCGCGGCGCGCATGGTGGGCGCGTGTTCCCGCAGGATTGCGACGAGGCCCGTGCGGCGCGCGGCTGGACCGCACCGCCCTTCTCGGTACCCGACGATGTGCTGGCCGCGTGGCGGGCCGGTACGGCCGAGCGCAACCGGCCGGATTACGAGGCTTGGTGCGCGAGACGGGACGCCTTGCCGGCGGAGCGTCGGGCGCTCTTCGACCGGCTCTGCG
>CAHJXE010000019.1 GCA_903644085.1 Hyphomicrobiales bacterium | reverse complement strand
CGCGACCCCGCGACCATCGCGATGCCGGGGCGCGCGCGCGGACGCAGCGGCGGCGGCGCGCTGGTCGAACTGTTGAAGGTGCTGCTGCGCGCGGTCGCTGAGAACGAGCGCGTCGCCCCGAAGGTGATCGCGAGCGTCGAGGACCTGGAGGCCCTCGCCGAGAGCGACGAGGCGGACGTGCCGGCTTTGTCCGGCTGGCGGCGCACCCTGTTCGGCGAGAAGGCGCTCGCACTGAAGGGCGGCCGGACCGGGTTGTCGGTCGAGCGCGGACGTGTGGTGACGTTCGAGCGCTGAGCGGGTCCGACGAAGGAGCTTCGCTCACCCTCATAGAGGGTAGGCGGTGACGGACCTGGCGACCGTCTCGCGGCGCATGCTCCCAGACGGACCGGACGAGAGGCGTCGTCCCGTTCGGCGTCACGAACGTTCCTTCACACACGAGGCGCAGACAGTAGGTCGGCCGGCGCTTGGTGACGTTGTCGACATGGGCGAGCAGCGCGTTCGCGAGCGCGTCGGGGGCGTCCAGCATGAAGCCGTGACCGAGGAAGAATTTGGCCTTGGGTCACCCACTGGATGGGACAGGTCGAGCAGGTGGTGCCTCAGCTTCCGGTCCTCGATCGAGAACCCGAGTTGGACCTCGAACCTGATCCTGTCGCTCACGCGACCGGCTCGACCTCTCGGACGTGCTCGGTCGGCACGGTCACGAGCGTGCCGACAGGCTCGGCGAACTCGACCTCATAGGCTTCCCCGTCCGCATAGATGAACACGACCGTGCCGACGCGTCCGGCCGGAACGTTCACCCCGTCGATCGTGCGCGAGCCGACCATGAGCTCGACGAGGGCGAGTTCGGGAACCGGTGGTATCGCCCCCTTCGCTTCGGGCTCGCGGACATAAATTTTGCGGGTCGCGGAGGATTTCGGCTCGGCGGACATGTGCGACGTCCTCCCCTGGTCAAAGCCTGAGGGCGGGCGCTCGTGTCACGGATCCGAACGACTCGGCAGGGAGGCTGCGGCGTCCTACCCCACGCGCACCTCGCCTTCGCGGTCGATCAGCTTGCCGAGCGACCTCATCCGGTTCGCCAGCCGCTCGCTCGCCAGCGCCGCGAAGTCCGGCGGGAGCGTGAGCACGATGCGGCCGCCTTCGACGCCGACGGGCGTGCGCGGCAGGATGCCGGACATCGCGACCGAGATCGGGTAGGCGAGCCGGAACTGCGCCGCGAGGAGTTGCGCGAGCCCCAGGAGCCGGGGCGACGCGAGCTCGGCGAGGCGCGCCGGCACCCCCTCGCGCGACAGGCCCTCGTGGCGGAAGAAGATCGCGAGCGCCAGGTAGGCGCGGCCGGGATGGTCGATCCCGAGGAGCGAGGCCTGCGCGATGACCGCGAGGCTCTGCTCGCCGCGGTAATCGGGATGCGCGCGCCAGCTCACGTCCGACAGGAGGCAGGCCGCGTGGCGCAGCCGGCGCTCCTCCGCGGTCTCCTCGACGCGCAGTTCCGCCATGAACCGGTCCGTCCACGCGACGAGGTCGTCCGCGTGGGCCGGACAGCGCGCCCGCGCCTGATTGAGGTCGGCCGCCGCGACGAGAAGCGGGTCCTGCGCCTGCGTGGCCGGGTCGAGATCCGCGTAGAGGAGGCCTTCGCGCACGCCGAGCGCCGAGACGAGGAGCCGCGCGGGGCGGCCGGAGCGGACGATCTCGTCGAGTACGATCGCCCCGTAGGCGAGGAGCGGGCGGCGCGCCTCCGCGACGGCGCTCAGCGCCTTGAGCGCGGCCGGCGTCGTGCGCTCGACGAGGCGCATGAAACCGCCCTTGGACTCGAACTCGTAGCCGTGCATCACCCGCACGGGATAATCGCGCTCCGTCATCTCGAGCTTCGCCAGCGCCCGCCACGTCCCGCCGACCGCGTAGAACGTGCGGCCCTCCAGTGCCGCGAGGTGGCGTGAGCCGGCCAGCGCCTCGCGCGCGATCGTGCGCGCGGCCTTGGGCGATTGCCCCGCGAGGTCGCGCAGCATGAGGCCGCCGAGCGGGAACGTCGCGCCGGGCCGGGCCGTCGCGCCCGCCACCTCGGCGAGTTCGAGGCTGCCGCCACCGAGATCGCCCACGACCCCGTCCGGCGCATGGAAGCCCGACATCACGCCCGCGGCCGAGAGCGCAGCCTCACGCTCGCCCGTGAGAAGCTCGACCGGGGATCCGCAGGCGCGCGCGGCGTCTTCCAGGAAGGCGGGCCCGTTCTGCGCATCGCGCGCCGCCGCGGTCGCGAGCACCCGCACCGACACCACGCCCGAGTTGCGGCAGATCACCCGAAACCGCGCGAGCGCCGCCAAGGTGCGCTCGACCGAGTCTTGCGGCAACCGGTGCGAAGTCGCGATGCCGCGGCCGAGGCCGCACATCAGCTTCTCGTTGTAGAGCGGCGTCGGCGAGCGCCCGTTCCCCTCGTAGAGGACGAGGCGGACCGAGTTCGACCCGATATCGATGATCGCGATGGGGCCACCGCCGGAGCGGCCGGCCGGCTCGCGGCTAACTGTGAGGAGAGAGGGCGCGTCCACGCTTCGCCAGGGATCGAGGGCTGGATTTCTTCTGCGACTTGCCCCGGCCCGACAAGCTGGGGTTCGTCATGAAGTACTTGTGGGCGTTGAAGGGCTCCTCGCCCTCAGGGCGAACGACCCTGACGCTCTCGCCGGAGGGCAATACGGTCCAGCTCTGCTCGTTGTCGAGGAGATTCGCGATCATGATCTGGTCGAGCACCTGCTCGTGGACCGTCGGGTTGAGGATCGGCAGCAGCACCTCCACACGCCGGTCGAGGTTGCGCGTCATCAGGTCGGCCGACGAGATGTAGACGTGGGCGGCCGGGTGCGGCAGCGGCTGCCCGTTGCCGAAGGCGAAGATGCGGGTGTGTTCGAGAAAGCGCCCGACGATCGATTTGACCCGGATGTTCTCGGAGAGGCCCGGGATGCCCGGACGCAGGCAGCACATGCCGCGCACCACGAGGTCGATCTGCACGCCCGCCTGGCTCGCGTCGTAGAGCGCGTCGATCACGCCCGCGTCGACGAGCGAGTTGCACTTCACCCAGATCGAGGCCGGCCGGCCGGCCTTCGCGTGCGACACCTCCTCCTCGATCCGGCGCAGCAGGCGCTTGCGCAGGTTGAGGGGCGAGACCGCCAGGAGCTCGAGTTCGTCGGGCTCCGCGTAGCCGGTGATGTAGTTGAACACGCGGTTGACGTCGCGCCCGACCGCCGGGTCGGCGGTGAAGAACGAGAGGTCCGTGTACACCTTCGCGGTCACGGGATGATAGTTGCCGGTGCCGACGTGGCAGTAGGTCACGAGCTGCGCGCCCTCGCGGCGCACGACGAGCGAGAGCTTCGCGTGCGTCTTCAGCTCGATGAACCCGAACACGACCTGCGCGCCCGCGCGCTCCAGGTCGCGCGCCCAGCGGATGTTCGCCTCCTCGTCGAAGCGCGCCTTCAGCTCGACGAGCGCGGTCACCGACTTGCCGGCCTCCGCGGCCTCGGCCAGCGCCTTGATGATCGGGCTGTCGGACGAGGTGCGATAGAGCGTCTGCTTGATCGCGATCACGTTCGGGTCGCGCGCCGCCTGGTAGAGGAACTGCACCACCGCGTCGAACGACTCGTAGGGGTGGTGGACGATGATGTCCTTCGGGCGGATCGCCGCGAAGCAATCGCTGCCGTGCTCGCGGATGCGCTCGGGAAACCGGGGGTTGTAGGGCTTGAACTTGAGATCGGGCCTGTCGAGCGCGACGAGCTGGGAGAGCTCGTTCAGCGCCAGCATGCCCTCGACCAGGAAGACGCCCTCCTGCGCGGCGTCGAGCTCGTCCGCCACGAACAGCGCGAGGTCCTCGGGCATCGCGGCCTCCACCTCGAGCCGGATGACGCTGCCACGGCGGCGGCGCTTCAGCGCCGTCTCGAACAGGCGCACCAAATCCTCCGCCTCTTCCTCGATCTCGATGTCGGAGTCGCGGATGACCCTGAACGCGCCCTGCCCCTCCACCTTGTAGCCGGGAAAGAGCTGGTCGGTGAACACGACGACCACCTGTTCGAGCGCGATATAGCGCGCGCCGCCCGTCTCGGCGAAATCCGGCAGGCGGATGAAGCGGTCGATCTTCGCCGGCAGGCGCACGAGCGCGTTCAGCGGCCGCCCGTCGAGCTTGCGCGAGAGCTTCAGCGCGATCGAGAAGCCGAGATTGGAGATGAACGGGAAGGGATGCGCCGGGTCGACCGCGAGCGGCGTCAGCACGGGGAAGATATGGGAGAGGAAGTGGTCGAAGAGCCAGGCCCTCTCCTCGGGCGTGAGGTCGCTCCCATCGGCCAGCACGATGCCGTTCAGGACGAGTTCCGCCTTGAGCTCGGTCCAGCGCCTCTGCTGGTCGCTCGCGAGGCTCGACGCTTCGGCCGCGATGCGGCTCAGCTGCTCGGCCGGCGTGAGCCCGTCCTGCGACCGCGCCTGGACGCCGGAGCGGATCTGGCCGCTCAGACCCGCGACGCGCACCATGAAGAACTCGTCGAGGTTATTCGCCGAGATCGACAGGAAGCGCAGCTGTTCGAGCAACGGATGGTTGCGATTCGATGCCTCTTCGAGCACGCGGCGGTTGAAGTTCAGCCAGGAAAGCTCGCGGTTGACGAAGCGCTGCGGGCTCTGGCGCAGCGCTTCCCCGTCGCCGTGACGACCGCGGGCGGGTTCCGGTACAGTGACAGGCACGTCCGGCGCGTCGCCGTCCTCGGCCGGCCCGACCCTCGGCAGGGCGGAGGGCGCGAGGCGCGATTTCACGGTCGCGGCCGCCATGTTGGCGGCCGACGTCACGGCATCCGCACGCGGGAGTTTGACCTCGATCTGCTTCACGCTGGCGCTCCGCGAACGGCGTTGACCCTCCACCTCCGTGCGGCTCTTTCGTGACGGGTCGGTGACGATGCTCGATCTCGGCTCAATCTTGCGACCCTTCGTCGTGCACCGCCATCACGGCGGACGCCACCTGACGCGTGACCCGGCGACCGCGGCTGAGGCTCTCGCGGTCGAGCTCGGCGACCACCTCGCGAGCACGCGCGAAGGAGCGCTCGATGCGCGTCGCCACGTACTCGACCGTGCCGTGATCGACGGCGAGCTGCCGGTCGGTGAACAGCTTGACCAGCACGGACCGGATGAGCTCGTCGTCCGGAGGCCCGAGCCGCGCGACCGCCGCGAGACGCAGGCGCGACGCGAGGTCGGGCGTGCGGATGCCGGATTCGTCGATGCCGGACGAGGCGGTGACGAGCAGCGGCACGCCGCGCTCGCGCAGGATGTTGACGAGGTGGAACAGGGCCGCCTCGTCCGCGCGGTCGCGACCCAGATCCTCGATCACGAGCGCCGACGCGTCCGCGAGGGAGGGCACGTCCTCCTCCGCGACGTCCTGTGCGGCGGTGGTCCACGCGCCCGTCGCGTCGGCCCAGATCGCCGCGAGGTGGCTCTTGCCGCTGCCGGGCGGCCCTTCGAGCCGTGCGAGCCGGCCCGGCCAGTCGCGCCACGCCTCGACGAACGCGAACGCCGCCGCGTTCGACGGGCCGACGAGGAAGTCCTCCCGCCCGAACCGCGTCTCGACCGGCAGGTCGAGGACGAGTTGTCGGGCCGTATCAGCCATCCCGGTCAACCATGCGGCTCGGACCGCACGAGCACGATCTCGGGCGGCCGGGAGGCGGGTCCGGCGATCTCGCCCGTGAAGAACGGGCTCGCCTGATAGCGCTCGACCGCGAATCGCGTGAGCACGCCGATCATCGCGGCGACCGGAACCGCGAGGAGCAGCCCCACGAAGCCGAACAGCGCCCCGAAGGCGAGGAGCGCGAACATGACCCAGACGGGATGCAGCCCGACCGACGCCCCGACGAGCTTCGGCGACAGAATATTGCCCTCGATGAACTGGCCGACGAGGAACACGCCGAGGGTCGCGACGACCCAGGTCCAGTCCGGCATGAACTGCACAAGCGCGACCCCGACCGACAGGAGGAGGCCCGTCAGGGACCCGACATACGGGATGAAACTGAGGAAGCCCGACATGAGGCCGATGAGGACGCCGAAATTCAACCCGACGAGGCCGAGGCCGGTCGCGTAGAACACCCCGAGGAACAGGCACAGAGCGGATTGTCCCCGCACGAAGCCTGACACGGCGTGGTCCATCTCGCGCCCGAGGCGGCGCATCGTGCCGCGATGGCGCGGCGGCGTCCAGGTATCGAGCGTCGCGATCATCCGGTCCCAGTCGACGAGCATGTAGAAGGCCACGACCGGCGTCACGACCAGGATCGACACGAGGCTCACCAGCGCCTTGCTGCCGCTCCAGATCGAGCGGAGGAAGCCCGCCGCCCAGTTCGCGCCCTGCCCGACGAGGTCGCCGACGGAGCGCTGCGCCTGCGCGAGCGCACCCTCCCCGCCGATCCGGTCGATGAGCGGGCCGCCCTGTTCGGCGATGAGCGCTTGCAGGCGCGCGACGTAACCCGGCACCTGCTCCACGAAGGTGAGGATCTGCTGCACCGCGAGCGGCACAATCAGCACGAGCGCCAGCATGAAGGCGAGCACGAAGATGACGAGGATCACGATCGTCGCCCCGAGCCGTCCCATGCCGAGCCGCTCCAGCCGGTCGGCCACCGGGTCGAGCAGGTAGGCGAGCGCCGCCCCCGCCACGAAGGGGAGCAGGATGTCGCCGAGAAGGTAGAGCAGGAGGGCGGCGAGTCCGGCGCCGAGCATCCAGTATGCGGCATGTCGCTGCACGTGCGCGGAACCTCCCGGCCGGATGGTGGCGCGGGTCGGACGCCCGGCCCCGTCACGCCTCCGACATGTGCCGAAGCCAGCGTGCGAGATAGGCAGCGGCCGAGAGGACGGTCAAGGCCGCGACCAGACCCATGCCCCATTCCAGCACGTGACCGCCCCCCAGGCTGAACGCCCTCATGCCGAGGATCACGGCCGCGAAGACGATCTGGGCCGCGGTGTTGAGCTTGCTCACGAAGAGCGGCTTGATCGCCACCGGGTGGTCCATGAGGCGCGAGACGAGGATCGCCGCGACGATCATCAGGTCGCGCGACACCACCGTGACCGCGAGCCAGACCGGCAGGATGCCGATCGCCGCGAGCGTCACGTAGATCGAGACGAGGAGCGCCTTGTCGGCCAACGGGTCGATGTAGGCGCCGAACTCCGTGCGCATGTCGAAACGGCGCGCGATGATGCCGTCCGCCGCGTCCGACACGCCCGCCACGACGAAGAGGCCGAAGGCGGCCTGCCAACGCTCCTGCCCGATCATCACGACGACGATCGGGACGAGGACGAGCCGCAGGATGGTGATGAGGTTCGGGATCGTCATCGCGCAATCGAAGCTATGTCTTGCGACAAAGAACGGAACCAACCATCATCGGAGCACCTTTTGCAGTCCCTTTGTAAGTCAGGTGCCATGAAACTGCTGCTCACGCTGTTCGGTGCCCTGGCCCTGTCCGGGTGCTCGTCTCTCCAGATCGGGCAGATCCCGCCGGATCAGGGTCTCCAGTGCGACGTGGGAACCGCCACGAACGTGCTCTCGACGGCGACCTTCTTTGTTCGCCGCAACTGCGAGTTTGTCCCTCGCCGCCGCGTCCCGGCATAGCCGCCGCAGAGCACGCGTGAGCGAACGGGTCGCCTGGGATCGTCGAACGGGCCGGAGAACGCCACCTGCGAGCCGGCAGTCCGCCGCCGCGCCCTCGTGGTCGATCTTCACGACCGCGGATCCGAACCGGCGATGCGATCCGAGGTAGGCCTCGGTCAGCTCGCTCGGCCCAAGATGCCGGCATGTACGCGTTCGCCGACGATCAGATCCTGGATTTCAGCACCTACTCCGCGCAGACGGGGGCGACTGTGCCGGATAGCGAACCGACACGCGTGGCGGCCGTCGAGCACGCCGTCCTCGACCCGGATACGACCGGTTCGCTCCCGCCGTTCCTGCGAACGACGTTCCCCGACTGACGTCTCGGCGACGAGGCGAGCGGTCGGCTCCCCTGTTGCGACGGCATCCGTGACCGGCCGCCTTGCGCCCGCCCTCCCCGCGCCTTACTGCCCGCCCGTGCCCATGGAAGCCGGATGAGCGAGCGAGACGACAGCGAGGGTGGCGTGCCCGGTCAGGGCCTGACCTACGCGGAGGCGGGGGTCGACATCGATGCCGGCAACGCCATGGTGTCGGCGATCAAGCCGCTGGTGCGCTCGACCCGGCGGCCCGGGGCCGATGCCGAGATCGGCGGGTTCGGCGGCCTGTTCGACCTGCGTGCGGCCGGCTTCACGGACCCGATCCTGGTCGCGGCGAACGACGGCGTGGGCACCAAGGTCAAGATCGCGATCGAGACGGGGCTGCACGAGACGATCGGCATCGACCTCGTGGCGATGTGCGTGAACGACTTGGTCGTGCAAGGCGCGGAGCCGCTGCTGTTCCTCGACTATTACGCGACGGGGCGGCTCGACCCGCAGGTCGGCGTCGCGATCGTGCGCGGCATCGCGGAAGGCTGCCGGCAGGCGGGCTGCGCGCTCGTCGGCGGGGAGACGGCCGAGATGCCGGGCCTCTACGCCGAGCGCGACTACGACTTGGCGGGGTTCGCCGTCGGGGCGGCGGAGCGCGGGACGCTGCTGCCGCGCGCCGATGTCGCGGCGGGCGACGTGCTGCTGGGCCTGCCCTCCTCCGGGGTGCACTCGAACGGCTTCTCGCTCGTGCGGCGCATCGTCGAGTTGTCGGGGCTCGGCTGGGACGACCCCGCGCCGTTCGCGCCCGGCCGTTCCCTCGGCGAGGCATTGCTGGAGCCGACCCGGATCTACGTGAAGCCGCTCCTCGCGGCGCATCGCCGGACCGGCGGCATCAAGGCGATGGCCCACATCACAGGCGGCGGCTTCCCGGACAATATCCCGCGCGTCCTGCCGGACGGGCTCGGCGTGCGGCTGGCGCTCGGCGACATCCGCGTGCCGCCCGTCTTCGCCTGGCTCGCCAAGACCGGCGGCGTCGCCGAGCACGAGATGCTGCGCACCTTCAATTGCGGGATCGGCATGGTGCTGGTCGTCGGGCCGGACGCCGTGCAGGCGGTCACGATGGTGCTCCGCGAGGCGGGCGAGGCCCCGGTTATGCTAGGCGAGGTGGTCGAGCGCGCGGGCGAGCCCGTGACCTACCAGGGCGCGCTCGGCCTGTGAGCATCGCCCGGCGTCGGGTCGCGATCCTGATCTCGGGGCGCGGCTCGAACATGGCCTCGCTGATCGAGGCCGCGCGCGACCCCACCTACCCGGCCGCGATCACGCTCGTCCTGTCGAACCGGCCGGACGCCGCCGGCCTCGCGCGCGCCGCCGAGGCCGGGATCGCCACGCAGGTCGTCGACCACACGACCTTCCTGGATCGCGTCGCCTTCGACGCCGCGATCGGCCGGTCGCTCGGCGATCACGCGATCGACCTCGTGTGCCTGGCGGGGTTCATGCGGATCTTCACGGACGCGTTCGTGACCGGATGGCAGGGCCGGATGCTCAACATCCACCCCTCGCTCCTGCCCGCCTTCAAGGGCTTGCACCCGCACGCCCAGGCGCTGGCGGCGGGCGTGCGCATCCACGGCTGCACCGTGCACTACGTGGTGCCGGAGCTCGATTCGGGGCCGATCGTCGCCCAAGCGGCCGTGCCGGTCATGGCCGGCGACGACGAGGCGGCCTTGGCGGGGCGCGTGCTCGCCGAAGAGCACCGCCTCTACCCGCTGGGCCTCAGGCTGGTGGCGGAGGGCGCGGCCCGGCTGGAGGCCGGCCGGACGGTCCTCACGTCCGGCGCCCGGACGGCGCTGGGCTTGGGCGTTTAGACCGGTCGCTTCAGCTTGCACCCGTCGATGGCCGCCAGCGCTTTGCCGCGCGCGCCCTCGTTGAACACGCCGGTCTGGCGGTAGGCCGCGACCTCGGAGGCGTCGAGCGTCTTCATCACCCGCGTCGCGTAGCAGCCGCAGGGCCGCGCCATCGCGACCGGTGTGGAGGACTGGATCTTGGCCTGCGTGGAGGCGCAGGAATCGCGCACCCGGCTCTGGAGGTCGACGAGGCTCGCGCTCTGGAGCGCCGGATCGGGCGTGTAGCCGAAGGGCGCCGAGGAGCCGGACGCGAGAGCCGGTCCCGCGAGAGCGGCCGCGAGCACGAGGGCGATGGTCGAGCGGAAGTGACGCATAGGGATTCCCGAGACGGACGAAACGGTTAGGCTGATCGCGGACGGTCCCGTCAAGATATCTGCTCGATCGGATCAACGATTCCGTGGAAAATGTGGCGCAGCGACCCCCTCCCCGAGGAGGAGAGGGCAGGGTGAAGGGGAAACCCTTTTCGGATGACTCGTAACCCCTCACCCTGCCCTCTCCCATCGGGAGAGGGTTCCCGCGTCTCGTCCCGAGTTGGGTGCATCACCACTCAGGCGTCCTCCAAAACCCTCTGCTCTCTCGCAATGAGTTCCGCCCCGACCCGCTCCAGCGCGACCCGCGTGTCGTGCAGCGCCGCGCCGCCATAGGGCGCGACCGGGTCGGCCGAGGTCAGCGTGTTGATGCCGCGCCCGTCCGGGTAGGCGGCGTTGGGCCAAATCGATTCGGCGATCACGACGCCGCGCCGGAGCCCGGCGAAGATGCGTGCCCGGCTCAGCACGGCGCCGCGATGGTTCTTGAGACGCACCCAGTCGCCGCCCGCGATCCCGAGCGGGCCGGCGTCGTCCGGATGGATCATGATCTCGGGCCGGCCGCCCTCCTTCGCCTTGCCGGTCGGCGTCTCGGTGAAGCTCGAGTTCAGGAAGTTGCGCGCGGGGCTGGTGGCCAGCCGGAACGGGTGCTCGGGCGTGGCGGCCTCGGTCGCGGCCCAGTGGTCGGGCAGCGCGGGCAGGTCGGCATAGGGCCCCATCGGGCCGTCATTCGCGTTCGGGACCGTCAACCAGTCCGGCCGGAAGCGGAAGCGGCGGTCGGGATACGCGAAACCGTCGACATAATGCGCCTGCGCAAAAGGCGGCTGCACGTCCATCCAGTGCTCGGCCTCCAGCGTCGCGAGGTCGCCGCGCTTCGACACGCTCAGCATCTCGTCGATGATCGCGCGCGGGCTCATCGTGAAGCCGCGATGCTCCGCCCCGAGCCGTGCCGCGAGCGCGGTCAGCACGTCGTGGTTCGAGCGGCACTCGCCCGGCGGGTCGACGAGCTTCGCGCCGAACTGGATGTGCTGGTGCCCGCCGGACGTGTAGACGTCGTCGTGCTCCAGGAACATGGTGGCCGGGATCACGACATCCGCCATGCGGGCGGTCTCCGTCATGAACTGCTCGTGCACGCACACGAACAGGTCCTCGCGCGCGAACCCGCGCTTCACGAGTTCCTGCTCGGGCGCGATCGACACCGGATTCGTGTTCTGGATCAGCATGGCGGCGACCGGCGGCCCGCGCTGGAGCGCCTCGGCATCGCCCGTCAGCACGCGGCCGATCTGCGTTTGCTGGAGCTGGCGGATGCCGGGCTGGCGCGTGTCGTGCCCTTCCAGAAGCGTCTTCTGCAGCCCGTACACGCCGGAATTGGAGTGGAACGCACCCCCGCCCTCGTGCAGCCACGCGCCCGTGACGGCCGGGATGCAGAGCGCCGCGTGCATGTTCACGGCGCCGTTGCGCGAGCGCGAGAAGCCGTAGCCGAGCCGGAAGAAGCTGCGCTTGCGCGTGCCGACGAGAGCCGCGAAGGCCTCGATCTCCGCGACGCCGAGCCCCGTGATAGCGGCCGCCCAGGCGGGGTCGCGGGTCGCGAGATGCGCCTCGAGGTCGTCCGGGCAATCCGTGTAGCGCGCGAGATAGTCGCGGTCCGCGAACCCGTCGCGGAAGAGGACGTGCATGACCGCGCAGGCGAGCGCCCCGTCCGTGCCCGGCCGCAGCAGCAGCGCGAGGTCGGCCTGCTTCATGGTGGCGTTGTCGTAGACGTCGATCGCCACGATCTTCGCAGCCCGTTCCTTGCGGGCGCGCAACGCGTGGGTCATCACGTTGACCTGCGTGTGAACGGCGTTCGTGCCCCAGATCACCACGCAATCGGATTGCGCCATCTCGCGCGGGTCGGCCCCCGCGAGCTTGCCTGTCCCGGCGATGAATCCCGTGAAGGCGGGCGTCGTGCAGATCGTCGAGTACTGGCCCGAGTAGCGCTTGACGTTGCGCAGGCGGTTGATGCCGTCGCGCATCACGTAGCCCATCGTGCCGGCATAGTAGTACGGCCACACCGATTGCGACCCGAGCCGGCGCTCGGCATCGAGGAAGGCCGCGGCCGTGAGGTCGAGCGCCTCGTCCCACGAGATGCGCGCGAACCGGCCGGAGCCCTTCGGGCCGGTCCGCTTCAGCGGGTGCGTCAGGCGATCGGGATGGTGGATGCGTTCGGCGTAGCGCGCGACCTTCGCGCAGATGACGCCAGCCGTATAACTCTGCGCCTCCGCGCCGCGCACCCGGCCGATCGTTCGCCCGTCGATGACCTCGACGTCGAGCGAGCAGGTCGAGGGACAGTCGTGCGGGCACACGGAGAGGCGGCGCTCGATGCGCGGGCTCAAGTTCATGGAGGCGAACGCGTCCTTTTCGCGGTCCACTATGCTGCAACGCGGCGGCGGCGTGAAGGCCGATCGCCTGCCCGGGCTCGGTGCGTAGTCGCACAGCCCTGCAACGGTCGGCAGCGCATCCCGTTAGCCCGCCTCAAGGAAGCGGGACGTTCTCAGTCCCGTGCTGAGGAGACCAGACATGGCGGACGACGCATACAAGCAGTGGTACGTGCAGGGATTGCAGGCCTTGAAGACGGCCGGCGACCACGGCAAGGAGGCCGCGAGCGACACCCTGAAGGTGATCACCGCGCCCGAGTTGAAGCAGCTGGTCGAGACCGGCAGCAAGATGGCGGAGCAGCAGGCGAGCAAGATCACGGATCTGTTGCGCAAGGCCGGGGGCAACCCGGGCGGAATGCCGAACAAGATCGAGGAGGGCATTCGCCTCGGCAACCGCGAGGTCGTCGGAGCCGCGAAGGACCCGGCGGTGCGCGACGCCAGCGTGATCGCGGCGGCGCAGATCGCGCTCCACTACTACATCGCCTCCTACGGCACGCTGGCCGCGAGTGCCAAGCATCTGGGTCTCGGGGACGACGCTCAGACGTTCAAGCAGATGAGCGACGAGATCAAGGCGCAGGACGAGCGATTCACGCATCTCGCCGAGACGATGACGAACAAGCGCGCGGCAGCCCCCGCGCACTGATCCGGTACGGCTTCGCGCGGCCCCGCTCGGGCCGCGCGATGCCTATCTCGGCGCTACCCTACGATCTCGTTGCCGGAGAAGAACTGCGCGATCTCGAGTTTCGCGTTGTCGAGGCTGTCCGACCCATGGGCCGTGTTCTCGCCGACCGACAGCGCGAAGCGCTTGCGAATCGTGCCCTCGTCGGCGTTGGCGGGGTTCGTCGCCCCCATGATCTCGCGGTACTTGGCGACGGCGTTCTCGCCCGCCAGCACCTGCACGACGACCGGCTCGGCGGTCATCGTGCCGACGAGCTCGCCGAAGAAGGGGCGCTCGCGGTGGATGCCGTAGAAGAACTCGGCCTGCGCCTTCGTCAGGTGGATGCGCTTCTGGGCGACGACGCGCAGCCCCGCCTCCTCGATCACCGCGTTCACGGCGCCCGTCAGGTTGCGGCGCGTCGCGTCCGGCTTGAGGATGGAGAACGTGTGCTCGATGGCCATGAAGGTCTGGTCCTGAGGGAAATTGTTGCCTCTCCGAGGGAGAGCCCCGGCTCTATAGACAGCACACCCCCTACCCTCAAGTTGGCGCGACCAACGACCTCGCCTACACGTACCGCGTTATCGTATCGTAGCTGTCCTGCGATACGACACACATCCGGCCTGCGTGATGCGGCGGATTCTCGACATGCCGAACCCGCGCTAATCGTCATCGATCGAGAAGCTGGCTGGACCGCCACTGACACCGCCACCGGGCGTCGTCCCGCGATAAACGCCATAACAGCGTAAACCCGCGAAGGGCCAGAAACCGAAATATACGATGTTTGCGACCTCGCCGTTAGGACTGTTGTCGGCTTGGAACACTCCCATCGTGCCCCCAGCGGCAATGATCCAACCACGGCATGGAAAGCATAGATCATCAAAATATTTGTTGCTGTAGACGGGGCCTACCCCGTGGCTGTCGTCGCTGAACTGTGATTCCGAATAACCGACGGGCAGTCCCTTGCTGACTCCCAAAGACACGCATCGATAATTCAGCCTGATCTCGTCGTTCTTGCTGTTCTGTAGAACTAATTTTCCGATCGCGACCGTACCGACGAACGAGTAATCTCGTTCGGCCGAGGTTTCGAAGCTCCAATCAGTTGTGTACTTGAATTGCGACAATCCCACTATGGCCATCGCGGGCCTCCATGCAGCAAGCGCGTCCGGCTTGAACATGGTCCATGTTTGGTGCCTTTTTGGACTTTAAGCAAGTTCAAGAATCTCGCGAGGTCGCGTCCTTTGGTCTTGCGCCGCGATTTACCATTCAATCACCTCTCGATCACCTCGCGCGCTGGCCGAACAGCACGGCCTGCACGGCCGGATCGGTCGGGCTGTTCGACTGGCGGTCGGCGGCGTTGACCGCGAGGCCACGTTGCACGGCCGGTCGGGCGGCGTTCGCGGCGAGCCAGCGCTTCAGATGCGGGAACGGCTCGATGTCCTGGCCTTGCCGCTCCCACAACCGTGCCCACGGGAAGGACGCCATGTCGGCGATGGAGTAGGCGCCGCAGATGAACTCGCGCTCGGCCAAGCGCGTGTTCAGCACACCGTAGAGCCGGTTCGTCTCGTTCGTGTAGCGATCGATCGCGTAGGGGATCTTCTCCGGCGCGTAGATGCGGAAATGGTGCGTCTGCCCGGCCATCGGGCCGAGACCGCCCATCTGCCAGAAGAGCCACTCGTCGACCTCGACCCGCCCCCGCTCGTCCGCCGGGTAGAAGCGCCCCGTCTTGCGCGCGAGGTATTGCAGGATCGCGCCCGACTCGAAGACCGAGATCGGCCCGCCGCCCGGCCCGTCCGGATCGACGATCGCGGGCATCTTGTTGTTGGGCGAGATCGCCAGGAAATCCGGCTTGAACTGGTCGCCCTTGCCGATGTTCACCGGGATCGTCGTGTAGGGGAGCCCGCATTCCTCCAGCATGATGGAGATCTTCCAGCCGTTCGGGGTCGGCCAGTAGTGGAGCTCGATCGGGCGCTGGGTCACGGCTGCCATCGGGGTCTCGCGGGCAAGAACGGTTCCTCTCTAGAATAGATCGATCTCCAAGCGAAGCTGTTGCGCGACACGGACGCTTGGGGGAAAGATGGCGGGCCGGCCTCGATGGCCGGTGATCGTGTCCAGGATCCGTCATGCGTCACAGCCATCTCGCGGCGGCTTTCGTCGCCCTCGCGCTCGTCGCGGCCCCTGCCCTCGCGCAGGCGCCCGCGCCCACGCCGAATTCGCAGGGCGGCTCGGTCGCCGTCTCCAAGGACAACGCGAAGAACGCCGCCAAGACGGCGCGCGAGCCGACCGCCGGCCAGATGGCGGCCCGCCAGCGCCAGAAGACCTGCGGGGCCGAGTGGAAGGACGCGAAGGCGACCGGCAAGACGGGCGGCCTCAAGTGGCCGCAATATTACTCGAAGTGCAACGCGCGCCTGAAGGGCAACTCCGCGTAAGGCGCGCCCGGCGGAACCCCGGCGCCGGACAGGGCTTGACCGGGCTCGTGACGGGCAGGGTCGATGGCGGGACGTGAGAGACGCTGGCTGCAATACGCGGTCGCGGTCGCGGGGATCGTGCCGGTCGCCGCAGGGCTGACCGGCGCTCTCCTCGGGGCCGGTCTGACGGGCGACCGAATCAGCATCACCGGCGACAGCCATTACCGCTACTTGTCCGGGCTGCTGCTCGGGGTCGGGATCATCGGCTGGTCCTGCATCCCGGCCATCGAGGCGAAGACCGGGCGGCTACAGCTCCTCACGCTGATCGTGATCGTGGGCGGCCTGTCCCGCCTCTTAGGCCTCGGGCTGACAGGCGTGCCGTCGCTCCCGATGATCCTGGCGCTCGGGATGGAGCTTGCGGTCACCCCGCTGATCTGCCTGTGGCAGATGCGGGTCGCGCGGGCGCACGGCACCGAGCTGCCACGGTGAACCCGATCGGCAGCGCTTAGCCGGCGTTTACGCCGGCGGAACCCGGCACGATGATCTTCGCGAAGCCGAACTCGACCGAGTTCGACACGTCGCCGAGGTCGCGCGCGACCCCGGTCCGCGCGTAGCCGAGGCGCTCGTAGAGCCGGTGCGCCGCCGAGAAGCGGGTGTCGGACCAGAAGACCACGCGGGCGCAGCCCATCCGGCGCGCGTGCTCCTCGACCAGCGCCACGAGCCGTGCCCCGAACCCGCGCCGGCGTTGGTCCGGCCTCACGTAGAGCCGGTGCAGCTCGGCCGTGCCGGGCTCCGGCTCGTCGACCGCCACGCAGGCGGCAACCCGCCCGCGCGCATCCTCCGCGACCCAGAACGCCCCGCCCCGCTCCGCGAAGAATCGGCCGGGCGCGCGCAGGTCCGGCAGGTCGTCGTGGGGATCGACGAAGCAGCCCGGATACTCGGCGAAACAGAGCGCGAAGAGCCCGAACAGGTCCTGCGCATCCTCGTCGCGCGCCGGGCGGAACGCGGGCGCGTCGGCCATCACTCGATCCCGAGCTTCGCCTTCACGAGCGCGTTCACCGCCGCGGGCGCGGCCTTGCCGCCCGTCGCCTTCATCACCTGCCCGACGAACCAGCCGGAGAGCGTCGGCTTCGCCTTCGCCTGCTCGACCTTCTCGGGGTTCGCCCGGATGATCTCGTCGACCGCGGCCTCGATCGCGCCCGTATCCGTCACCTGGCGCAGGCCACGGCTCTCGACGAGCGCGCGCGGGTCGCCCCCTTCGCTCCAGACGATCTCGAACAGGTCCTTCGCGATCTTTCCCGAGATCACGTTCTCGCCGATGAGGTCCACGATCGCGCCGAGCTGGTCGGCCGAGACGGGGCTCTCGTCTATCCCGAGCCCATCCTTGTTCAGGCGACCGAACAGCTCGTTGATCGTCCAGTTCGCGGCAGCCTTGCCGTCCCGGCGCCTGCCGTCCCGGCCCTTCGCGACCGCCTCGAAGAAGTCTGCCGTCTCGCGCTCCGCCACCAGCACGCCGGCATCGTAGGGCGAGAGGCCGTAATCCGCGATGAAGCGCGCCATCTTGGCGTCCGGCAACTCGGGGAGCCCGGCCGCGAGCGCGTCCACGTAGGCTCCGTCGAACTCGAGCGGCAGGAGGTCGGGATCCGGGAAGTAGCGGTAATCGTGCGCCTCTTCCTTCGAGCGCATGGAGCGCGTCTCGCCTCGGCCCGGATCGAAGAGCCGCGTCTCCTGGTCGATCGTGCCGCCGTCCTCGATGATCGCGATCTGCCGGCGCGCTTCGGTCTCGATCGCCTGGCCGATGAACCGGATCGAGTTGACGTTCTTGATCTCGCAGCGGGTGCCGAGCGGGTCGCCGGGGCGGCGCACGGAGACGTTCACGTCGGCCCGCAGGTTGCCCTTCTCCATGTCGCCGTCGCAGGTGCCTAGGTAGCGCAGGATCGTGCGCAGCTTCGTCACGTAGGCCTTAGCCTGGTCGGCGGAGCGCATGTCGGGCTTCGACACGATCTCCATCAAGGCGACGCCCGAGCGGTTGAGGTCGACGAAGCTGTCGGTCGGCGAGAGGTCGTGGATCGACTTGCCGGCATCCTGCTCGAGATGCAGCCGCTCGATCCCGACGGCGATCGTCTCGGCGGCCGAGACCACGACCTTGACCTCGCCCTCGCCCACGATCGGGCTCTTGTACTGGCTGATCTGGTAGCCCTGCGGCAGGTCGGGGTAGAAGTAGTTCTTCCGGTCGAAGGTTGAGCGGTGATTGATGTGCGCTTTGAGCCCGAGGCCGGTGCGCACCGCCTGCGCGACGCATTCCTCGTTGATGACGGGCAGCATGCCGGGCATCGCGGCGTCGACCAGCGACACGTGATCGTTCGGGGAGCCCCCGAAGGCGGTCGACGCGCCGGAGAAGAGCTTCGAGCGGCTCGTCACCTGCGCGTGGATCTCCATGCCGACGACGACCTCCCAGTCGTGGAGGGCGCCCCGGATGAGTTTCGATGAGTCGACGGATGCGTTCATGGGGCAGGTCGCTGGTGATTAGTCGGCGTTGACTTAGGGAGGCGAGCCGGCGCCGGTCAATGGCGCCCTCTTCTCCCTGCGTCCGGCCTTGGCCAGCACGGGAAGAAGTCGAGTCGTGCGTCAGCGCGGCCGGATGAGGGGCGCTGAACCCACGGCGCCGCTCGCGAGCCTCGCCCCTCACCCGGTCGAAAGCTGCCGCTTTCGCTCGACCTCTCCCCGCTGTGCGGGGAGAGGAACCGGGTGGCGCCTCCCGGCAACGTGAGCGCTTCGAGGGCAACCATCGCGAGCGCACGCCGTTCTCGGGCCAGTACACGGAGACGGAGACGGAGATGGATCTCGGCATCACGGGCAGGGTCGCGATCGTCACGGGCGGCGATTCCGGCATGGGCTACGTCTGTGCGGAGTTGCTGCTGCGCGAGGGCGTCAAAGTCGTGCTCAGCGACAAACCGGGCGGCGACCTCGCGGCGGCGGCGGGCCGGCTCGTGGCACTGGGCGAGGTCGAGGCCGTCGAGGCGGACCTCACGAAACCCGCGGACGTCGCCAAGGTCGCGAAGGCGGCGGAAGACCGGTTCGGCGGCGCGCAGATCCTCGTCCACGCGGCCGGTATCACAGGTGCGACGGGCGACTTCCTCACGATCTCGGACGAGGACTGGCACACCGCTCTGGAGGTCGACTTCATGGGCGCGGTGCGGATGTGCCGTGCCGTGATCCCGCAGATGCAGGCAGCCGCCTGGGGCCGCATCGTGCTGTTCTGCTCGGAGGATGCGATCGTGCCCTACCCGGACGAACTCCCCTACTGCGCCGCCAAGGCCGCGACGCTGAACCTGTCGAAGGGCCTGTCCAAGACCTACGCGAAGGACGGCATCCTGGTGAACGCGGTCTCGCCTGCCTACGTGGCGAGCCCCATGACGGACGCGATGATGGAGAAGCGCGCGAAGGAGAACGGCACCTCCTTCGACGAGGCCGTGGACTCCTTCCTGAAGGAGGAGCGGCCGCATATCGAGGTACAGCGGCGAGGGCGGCCCGAGGAGGTCGCGGCCGCGGTCGCATTCCTGTGCTCGGAGCGTGCGAGCTTCATCGTTGGCGCCAATCTCAGGGTCGATGGCGGATCCGTGCCGAGCATCGCGTGAGGACGCGTGGACTATGTGAGGACGCGCGGATCATTCAGTGAAACCTTGGTCGTGTCCTCGCGTTGGCCATCTGACGGCACGAGTTGGAGACCCACGATGGTTTTCGCAAAAGACGATGTCCTGGCACGCAAGTCCGACGGCACCCGGCGTGAGTTCTCCGCTCAGCTCGATCCGATCGACGCAAGTGATCGCATCATCGTGCACGATGAGGAGGACGATTCCGACACGGGTCGCTCGAATTTCGTGGCGTTCCTGCTCGGCGGCGTCGTGATCGCTGGCGGATTGCTCGCCTTCCTTTACTATGACAGCGACAACATGAGCACGCGCGACATCACGACCGGCAGCATCGTGCCCCTCGAGCGGTCGGCCCCGGCTCCCGAGACGGGTCTGCCCGGCCTGCCGCTCCAGGTCCGGCCCACGAAGTGACGGTGGGGCGGCTAGAGGCCGCTCTTGAAAATGTGCCGCGCCATGAAGGCGAGAGCGGCCCATACGACGCCGGCAATGGCCCGGACCGGCAGCAGCATCGGCCCATCCTGAGAGAGCGGTGCGATCCACGGGATGCCGAGCTTCGTCAGGACGTAGTCGGCGAGTATCGCGAGCCCGAGCGCCGCGATCGCCGCGATGAAGATCTTGCCGGCCTGCGTCGCGTGCCAGCCGAGCCAGATCGCGACACCGATGAGGATCGGATCGAAGGCGGCCCAGATCCAGACCGAGAAGGCGACGGTCGGGGTCGTCATGCCCACCACGCGTCCGGCAACGCGACGCGCCCGGCAGCATCCTCGATCACCTGACCGGCCGCGAACAGCGTTTCCTCGTCGAAGGGACGCCCGATCAATTGGAGCCCGAGCGGCAGCCCGTGCGTGTCCAGGCCAGCCGGCACGGCGATCCCGGGCAGTCCGGCCATGTTCACCGTCACGGTGAAGACGTCGTTCAGGTACATCTCGACGGGGTCGGCCGAGCCCTTCTCGCCGATCGCGAAGGCGGCGGACGGGGTCGCGGGCGTGAGCATCGCGTCGATGCCGGACGCGTAGGCCTCCTCGAAGTCGCGCTTGATGAGCGTGCGGATCTTCTGGGCTTTCACATAATAGGCGTCGTAGTAGCCTGCCGAGAGCACGTAGGTGCCGATCATGATGCGCCGCTGCACCTCCCGGCCGAACCCCTCGGCACGGGTCGCCTCGTACATCGCGGTGATGTCCCGGCCCGGCACGCGCAAGCCGTAGCGCACGCCGTCGTAGCGCGCGAGGTTCGAGGAGGCCTCCGCCGGTGCCACGATGTAGTAGGCCGGCAGCGCGTATTTCGTGTGCGGCAGCGACACGTCGCGGATCGTCGCGCCCGCGTCCCGCAGCATGTCGGCGCCGCGCGCCCACAAGGCCTCGATCTCGGCCGGCATGCCGGGCAGGCGGTACTCCTTCGGGATGCCGATCGTCAGGCCCTTCACGCCACGTCCGACCGCGGCCTCGAAGTCAGGGACCGCAAGGTCGACCGAGGTCGTGTCCTTCGGGTCGTACCCCGCCATCGAGGTGAGCAGGATCGCCGTGTCGCGCACGGTCCGGGCGATCGGCCCCGCTTGATCGAGCGAGGACGCGAAGGCGACGATCCCCCAGCGCGAGCAGCGTCCGTAGGTCGGCTTGATGCCGACCGTGCCGGTGAAGGCCGCAGGCTGGCGGATCGAGCCGCCCGTGTCGGTCGCGGTCGCGCCGAGGCAGAGCCGGGCCGCGACCGCCGCCGCCGAGCCGCC